>JAXFTO010000099.1:0-4056 GCA_034176745.1 Bariatricus sp.
TAAAGACACAAAAAGGGAAACCGGAAGCGGCTTACCTCGAATAATTTAGCTAATGTTCTATGACATCAGCCGTCACTATTGGCAGTAGTGGCGGCTATTTTCGTGTCCCCTTGACATTTCTCAACATATCCGAGTATTTCCGAGTGTCCATAACACCTCCGAACGTTTCGGAAATACCTATGTGTGTAAATTGGCGCTGGACGGCAGGGCGCGCCGCATGGGTGCCGGAGAGCCCCCTCCCCTACTATCCAAGCACTTCCCTTTCCACTTCACTTGTCCATGTCTCCTGGAATCGCTTTACGCCCACATGATGCACGGCAGCAGGCGCAAGATATTCCTCATGATATGCACGAAACCTTCCGCACCTCTTCGGCAATCTAAGCGTCCTCATAGCTTTGTTTTGAATTTGTCGCGCGGCTTCAATGGATACTCCCATCCGTTCTCCTGTTTCCTTAAGTGTCTTTCCTTCCCAAAATCTCCACCTAAGCAACGCTGCTTGATTCTCCGGGAGATGTCCTACTTCTATCCAGACACTCTGGATCATGCGCTCCCGATCAATCTTTCTGGCCAGATTTTCCTCCAAGTTCTCAGAAGATGCCACCGTGTCTGCAAGTGTATAATCTTCCTCTTCTCCCAATGGCTCGCTCAAGCTTCGAATCTGCCCCATTCTGGCACTTTTCTTTACGTCCTCAAGTTTCTCTTCACTTACACCTAAAAATGCGCTCAATTCACGATCTGACGGTTTCATTCCATAGTATTTAAAGTATTCGCTCTTCAACTTCTTGTATTTTCTTACCAGCGCACCTATATGAACCGGAATACGAACCGCATTTCCGGTATTATCAATGTACCTTTGCATCACTTGCCTGATCCAGAGTGCCGCATAATTAATAAATGGAACGCCCTTTTCAGCATCGTAATATCTCACCGCTTCGCATAGTCCAAGGTATCCCTCTTGCATCAGATCGTCCATTTCAGCATATCCGGAATACTTCTTTGCCGTCTTGAATACAAAGCCTTTGTTCCGGTTCCATAGCTTCAGCATATTATCGGCTTCATTTTCTCCCGCTCTGATCAGCGCAACCAGATGCTCATTTGTTACATTTTCCGTGGTTCCCTCGGGCTTCAACCCGGGTTCGTTACGTTTTGCATCAGCATTTATTGACATGGTTCGAATCCTCCCATATAATGAATTTATCAGGTATTCAGGGAAGGGCTCGACCAATTGTGGCGGGTTCTTTTTTTGTATGCATCAATCGAGTTATTGCATACATTATGTTATCAATAACCGGACTGCTGCCCCTTCCAGTTTTCTCTTCTTCGTCTGATCTCATCCTGAAGCCTTCTCGTTTCTTCCGGATCATGTTTAACTCTGGCAATATATTCCATACATTCATGTGACATATACAGCAGCCGGCACTTATTCAGTTCAAAGCCAACTCCATAATTTGCCATGCCATGCAGCTCAGCAAGTGTATAATCTCCGTCCACAGCAATCATAGACTGCACATCATACCCTTTACACGCAAGAGACTCCAATAACGCCGCGGCGGCAGCAGTCTCATTTTCAGCAAACCACACAATATGTACTTCGTTTTTATCAATGCCATTTTCCTTAAAATCTACCAGTATATTAACTTTCATTATTTTTTGTTCCTTTCTTATTTGTTGATGTCCCTATATACAGTGACGAAACCCGCAAATAAAGCGCAAACCATTGATTTTACAAGGCTCGCTTTACTTGTGGGCATCCGCAAGTAAATAACTCTTACTTTCCTTTACTTGCGGATTACCCTCAAATAAATGAAACCCTTATAAATACTGGATTTTTCATTTATTTGTTGGTTTTTTCACTGTGTATAGAAGAATCCTCAACTAAACGAATAAACCACTTCTTTTCTTTGCCGTATCCAACGCACCATGTTTTCGTCTTTCCCTCTTTCTTAAGCTCTGCCTTGGCGTCTCTCATGGCATTCTTACTTATCCCCTCAATATTGGCCAGCTCATCCAGATCTGCAACTTCTTTCTCGCCATCCATCAGGAAGCCCAATATCAACTCTCTTGCTCCCGCTTTGGCAGGAGCTTGACGTGTGTTATAACATGCTTCAGATACAAAATCCTTGTCTTTCTTTGTGGTATATCCTTTGAACTTAATAACCTCATCTTCGATACTGTACAAAACCGTGCTGGCTGTAGGCCCATAATTGGACTTTTCATGTGATAAATACCTGACCCCCGGTTCGTTGGTCTCTCCCGCCATAATGACAGATCGGCTTATGTCCCAGATGTCCGCGCTGTCAGCAATTCGTTTTCTCCCCCAAACACCTGATTGTTTATTCGCATGTTCTACAATCAGGAATGTTGTCCCATACTTTTCACCGTATCCAATCAAAGGGGCAAGACAGCTTCTCATGGCGTTTCTATCGCCCATCCGAATATCCGGAGGAACAAACGCCTGAATTGGATCGAATATACACAACGCTGGCCGGTATTTTTCTAGAAGCTGTTCCAGGAAGTAACTATTAAACTTAATATCCTGAAATCGTTCATCTGCGATGTCTATTGACAAAATATTGCTTAAATTCGCTCCGTTTTCTCTAAGACGCCGTTTGAGCGTATATTCAAAAGAATCCTCTGCAGAGAAAAACATTACTTTTTCCGGATTACATTTTGCGAAATCGGAAGGCACCATCCCATCAAGCAAAAAAGATCTGTTTCCGCTGCTGACTGCTGCCGCGATCGAACACCATACTGTAGTTTTTCCACTTCCGCCGTCTCCAGCAAGTGACGTGATCTGATACCTCGGCATATAATCCGTAATAAGCCAGTCGGGTTCCTTTTCTTCCGCAAGTTCCATTGTAACCATTTCAAGGCTATGATTCTTCTGCTGTCGAAAACGTCCCTGATCGGAAACTGCAATATATGGATCTGTTCCTTTTTCATACCTTTTAAGAGCAGGGAATACCTCTTTTTCCAGTTCTTCATCAGAAAGTGGCGGTACACACTTTGCTTCATTTTCCGCTTTGACTGCTACACTTATAGCTCCATCTGAAGCACCTTTTGCTTGCATACTGCATACCATTTTTACCAACCATTGGGTACGCTGTCCTTCCGGAATCTGCTCCGGCATTTTAAACCCTTGCGCGCTATCATCTTCTTTCTTCGGACCAGAAAGAAACTCCAATACTTTATCGTTCACTTTCGCAATCTCGATTCCATCTCCAGGTCCTTGCTCCCACTCATATTCTCGTCCATTCTCAAGAATACTGGGCGGCGCGACAATATAGCCCCCATCACCTCGAATATCGACGCCCGGGTACAATCCCGCCCTACATCCATGTGGAGCATTATCTCTGTAGTAATAATGATACCCTCCATGAGAAGAAATAACTCTCCAAGTATCCGGAAGCTCTCCATGATCGCGCTCCCAATCCCTCAGAAATTCAGTTGCATCTATCCCTTTTTCTTCTTTCTTATCAAAGTCGAGTATTACAAGTCCTCCAGATTTCTTTCCTGTCGCGATTCCAATATTCGCATCCGGATATTTACTCCACCATTGGGAAACCTTTTCTTTTTCGGTGGATGCATCACGCTGCCATTCTGTTATGTATGGTCTTTTTCCAGGTGATTTTCCTCCAAACCTTGGAGGAATAATTGGAAAAACCGCAAAACCCATATCAGCATATTGAAGTGCTGCTTCTTTCAATGTGTCATTCATCTATTTATTTCCTCGCTGTCCTTTCCGTCCTGCTGCCACTCTGGAGAGTTCAGCGCTTTCTCTGCACTCTCTATGGCCACCAATGTATTTTCCGCCCTGCTCTTCAATGATCTGTGGAACTCCGCTATTTCCCTTCTGCTCTCCGGATAGAAATACCCTCCCGTGGTGGATGAACATATTAATGCTCCGGCTTTTCGCTCCTGTGCTATATACTGCTGAAGCTCCCTAGCCGAGCTGCACCCGGTGAGCTTTACTAAGTCCTCTGTAGAAATCGCATTCTCTTTTCCAAGGGGCAGCAGTCCAGCTATTACAAATTCAGAATTGCCGTTCTGATCTGT
>JAXFTO010000100.1:0-33376 GCA_034176745.1 Bariatricus sp.
TGCGCCTGAATTTCTTTCGGATGCATGATTCTAAATGGGATCATAAAATCAAAAATAAATTGAAAATCACAATTGAAAAGGAGACAAAAACCATGGAAAAAACATTGAAAATTGAAGGTATGATGTGTGGACATTGCGAGATGCACACAAAAAAAGCACTGGAAGCACTTGATGGAGTGACAAAGGCTGACGTTAGTCACAAAACCGGAACTGCTATTGTAACGCTGGAGAAAGGTATTTCGGATGATATTCTGAAGCAGGCTGTTGCCGACCAGGGATATAAGGTGACGGATATTCATTAATTTTTTGTGATGTAGAGCATAGGAAAAGCTGAACCAGAAGGTGGATTAACTATAATCCACCTTCACCAGACAAAGACCGCATGCCGGTGCCATAAATCCCGCCTTTTTCCGGTCCTTGTCTCTCAGAATCTCTTCCATATCTTCTGGTGTCCGCATTCCAAACCCGACTTCCAGCAAAGTTCCGGTCAGGATGCGTACCATATTCTGAAGGAAACCATCTCCGTGATAAGTAAATTTAATATAAGGCCCTTTCTGGACAATCTGAATGGAATCAATCGTGCGGACGGTAGATTTTTTGAATTTTGGATTGCCGCAGAAGCTTTTAAAATCGTGCTGTCCTGTAAGAATACCGGCAGCTTTTTTCATATTTTCAATGTTCGGTGCCTTATCGAGAATATAGACATAGTTCCGGTCAAAAATCGGTTTAGCCGGCCCGTAATAACAGGTATATTCATAGGTTTTCCCGGTAGCCATATACCTGCTGTGGAAGCGGGGAGCCGCTTCGCGGACATCGAGTACACAAATGTCTGCCGGTAAATATCGGTTCATGTATTCTCGAATCTGATTAACTGATAAAGAGGTCTCCAATAGCACATTTGCCGTCATTTCTTTTGCATGCACACCGGCATCCGTGCGTCCGGCACCGATAAGTTCTACCTTACTTCCGGCCATTTTAGAAAGTACAGCTTCGATTTTCCCTTGTATTGTCGCATCTGTATTTCCCTGGCTCTGCCACCCCGAATAGCGGGTTCCATCGTAGGATATCGTAAATCTGTAATTCTGACTCATAATACTTCTCCTGTGGTTTATGATAATTGATGAAATTCATTTCCAGTATCATTCATTGTACCAAAAAGACGGTATTAAGGAAAGAGTGAAAATGAATGGAGATAAGGAAGCGTTACTTCAAAAGGATAAAAATCTCAGTTCACAAATCGGCAAGATACATTTATAATCAATAAAGATGATTGTGAATGAGAGGTATACAGCGTGGAGAAGAATTTAACGACCGGTGATGTGTTCAAGACGATTTTATCATTTTCCCTGCCTTTTCTGTTAGCATATTTTTTGCAGACACTTTATGGACTGGCAGATTTATTTATCATAGGACAGTTTAACGGGGTAGAGAGCACGACGGCAGTGTCCATCGGAAGTCAGGTCATGCACATGATCACCGTTATGATCGTCGGACTTGCCATGGGATCCACCGTTATGATCGGCAAGGCCATCGGTGCTGATAAGAAAGAAGATGCGGCAAAAGCGATCGGTAATACCGTTACGCTGTTTATGGGAGTTTCCCTTACGGCGACAGTTTTGCTGCTTTTGCTGGTAAGAACGATTGTAAATGTGATGTCAACTCCGGAAGAAGCGGTGAAAGGAACGATGATCTATCTTACGATCTGTTTTATCGGGATTCCGTTCATTACAGCGTACAATATCATAAGTTCGATTTTCAGAGGAATGGGAGATTCAAAAAGCCCGATGTATTTTGTGGCTGTTGCCTGCGCTGCAAATATTATTCTCGACTATTTATTCATCGGAGCATTAGGGCTTGGACCGGCGGGGGCCGCGCTTGGAACTACCATCTCACAAACCATCAGCGTGCTCGTGTCCTTCTGGATCATGAAGAAGAAAAAAAGCGGAATTTCAATGAAAAAAAGCTACTTTAAGCCACAAAAAGCAATCATGGGACAGCTGTTGAAAGTGGGAGTTCCGGTGGCGCTGCAGGACGGATTTATACAGATTTCTTTCCTCATCATTACCATTATTGTAAATCAGAGAGGATTAAATGACGCGGCCGCGGTGGGGATTGTAGAGAAGATCATCAGTTTCCTGTTTCTTGTACCGTCATCGATGTTGTCCACGGTATCTGCACTTGCCGCACAGAATATCGGTGCCGGAAAGCATGACAGAGCAAAGCAGACACTTGGATATGCTGTCTCAATGTGCGTTGCCTTTGGACTGCTTGTTGTGGTAGTTATGCAGTTCTCTGCGGAACAGTTTGTGGGGCTGTTTTCAGCAAACTCAGAAGTGATTCGTCTTGGAGGAGAGTACATGTATGGCTACAGATGGGACTGTGTGCTTGCGGGAATTCATTTCTGTTTCAGCGGATACTTCTGCGCTTACGGATTGTCATCCTTTTCCTTCTTGCACAATTCCGTTTCCATTATATGTGCAAGAATCCCGTTGGCTTACCTGGCATCAAAATATTTTCCGGATACCCTGCTCCCGATGGGGCTTGCGACCGCTACGGGCTCGCTGATATCTGTGATCATATGTATTGCTGTTTTCCTGTGGATGCAGCGAAAGTGGAATTTTTCTTAGAATTCTAGAATACTCCGGTTACAAAGATTTCAATGCCGATGAATAGAAGGATAATACCGCCAAGAATGGCAGCTTTTCCTGCAAGCTTTGTACCGGCACTTTTCCCGATCACGAGTCCGCCCATGCAGATGATAAAGGTTACCACTGCGATGATAAATGCGGCAAGTGCGGCAGACAGCAGGTCATAGTCCGCGATAGTAAATCCAACGGAAAGCGCATCGATGGAGGTTGCTACACCCTGAATCATCAGTGCTTTAAAACCAACGCCCGGCTTTTCACAAGGATCTTCCGTGCTGGTCAGACCTTCATGCAGCATAGATCCGCCGATATAGCCAAGAAGCAGAAGAGCGATCCACGGAATAAATTTCTCAAATGCTTTGAAATATTCAACGATAGTGTGTACACAGATCCATCCGATCATCGGCATAGCTGCCTGGAAAATGGCAAACACTCCGGCGATTTCGCACATTTTTCTTCTCCTCATACAAGGCTCATTCAGACCGTTCGCAAGAGAAACCGAAAAAGCATCCATAGCAAGTCCGATACCCAGAAGAATACTGTTGAAAAAGAAAACAAAACCTAGCTTCATAAATAATTCCTCCAAACAAATATAAAAAAATCAGGTACGGTGAAAACCATACCTGGTGACAGACAAAAAAACAGACTCCATGTATAGCTCCACAGTTATACATGAGTCTCGCAATTTAAAACAAGCCAGGTCTAATGACCAGTATGTTGACTTGCTACACAAAGGATTGCGCTCGCTACTCCCTCACAACAGTCGTAAGTTTATCATGGAAGCGAAGGAATGTCAATGTTTAATGAGAAAAAGTTTCATATAACGACTGAATGGATACAATTTATAAAATATTTGGCCATAATCTAAAAAAAGAATAAAGTCCATTGACTTTCGAATTTTATTTGTAAATAATGTGGGTAATTGAGAAAAAAGGAACAACTTACCAAATGCGAAAGAAGAGGTGGAACATGCAGGATTTTTGCAAAAAAGCGGTACGTTTTCTGGTGAATGTTCTGATATCACCGATCACGTTAGTATTATCAGGTATCCTGGCGATTAATCTGATTAGGAAAGAAATAAAGAAACGGAAAAAAGAGGCATAGCATTTTCGATGTTATGCCTCTTCTTTTCATTAAGTTTACAAAAAGTCTTTTTATCTGTATAATTGAGTTAGTGCATTAGAAGGAGCAGAAATAAAGGAGTAAATTTGATATATGATAGATAAAAAAGAATTTTTGGCAACCTACAATATGTCGGAAGAGGAATTCGAGGAGGCGCAGATTTCCTGGGAAGAACTGACGGCAATTTATGAGGATTACCGGGAAAAAGAAGGACATCTTCGTGATCTGGGGAAAGAATTTCTGGATGAATATCTCTATGATATTGAGAAGGCAGGAATCCATTCTTACAGATATCGTACCAAAGAGCCGGGGCATCTTCTGGAGAAGGTCATCCGAAAGAGAAGAGAGAATATGGGGAAATTTGCCCGGCTCGATCATACGAATTACCACAAATTTATTACGGATTTAATTGGTATCCGCGTCTTTTTCCTTTACAGGGAGGACTGGATCTATTTTCACAAATATCTGACCAGCGTGTTTGAAAATAAACCGGAGCAGTATGTAGAGCACCGAATTGAAGATTTTGATGATGATATCAATCATTATTATATTGCCGAGAGACCGAAGGTGTACAAGCGTTCCGGAGATTCGAAGATTTTTGACGGAAACCTGATCGAGATCAGAGCGGACGGAATCTATCGTTCGCTTCATTATATTGTAAAATATAAAGGTTACTATGTAGAAATACAGGGAAGAACGCTTTTTGAGGAAGGTTGGAGCGAAATCGATCATGACATTGTGTATCCATATTATAAGAATGACGAGATGCTGACCGATTTCTCAAAGCTGCTCAACCGGCTTTCCGGAATGGCTGACGAGATGAGTTCCTATTTCCGGAGACTGAAGCAGGAACGGGAGGAGAATGACTAGGATGGAGCTTAGAAAAATCGCTGTGATCCGTACAGATTTTCCTGAAAAGTTCGGAATCCCAAGACAGAGCGGCCTTGCAGGTACGCATGCCAGGATTATATTTGAAGAAGAATACCGAAAAGAAGAGGCGTTTCGCGGTCTTGAGGAATATTCTCATATCTGGCTCATCTGGGAGTTCTCTGAAGCAAAACGTGAGAAATGGAGTCCCACCGTCAGGCCGCCCAGGCTTGGAGGCAACATGCGGATGGGAGTTTTTGCAACCAGATCCCCGTTCCGCCCGAATGCACTTGGCCTTTCCTGCGTGAAGCTGGACCGGATCGAAATGACAAAAAAAGAAGGTCCGGTACTTCATGTGACGGGAGCAGACATTTTAGACGGAACACCGATTTACGATATAAAGCCCTATCTTCCGTATGTGGACAGCCACCCGGAAGCGACAAGCGGTTTTGCGGGGAAAGTACAGGATTATGAGCTTAAGGTGGTGGATGAAAGAAATCTGCTTGGTGAAATGGAAGAGGCAAAAAGGCATGCACTTCTTGAAATTCTGGCTCAGGATCCGCGCCCTTCCTATCAAAATGATCCGGATAGGATTTATGGGATGGCGTATGGCGGGCAGGATGTGAAATTTCGTGTTGACGGAAATGTTCTGTATCTTACGGAAATTATCAATAGAAACGATATATAATTGTGGGAGAAGCAATCATGATGAAATACTATATGGCACCCTTGGAGGGGATCACAGGATACATTTATCGCAGAGCCTACCACGCCTGTTTCGAACCGGCAGACAAATATTTCACTCCCTTTCTGACACCGAATCAGAAAGGAAAATTCAGTTCCAGGGAATTAAACGACATTTTGCCGGAGCATAATGAAGGCATGCATGCGGTTCCGCAGATTCTTACGAACCGTGCAGATGAATTTATTTTTTATGCCAAAAGGCTAAAAGACGAGTTTGGATATGAAGAAGTGAATCTGAATCTTGGATGTCCGTCAAAAACGGTGGTTTCGAGGTACAGAGGTTCCGGTTTCCTGATTAAGACGGATGAACTGGAACGGTTTCTTGATGAGATTTTTGAAGCATTAGATATGAAGATTTCCATCAAGACCCGCATTGGAAAATGGGATCCGGAAGAATTTGACGAGCTTCTTGGGATCTACAATCGTTTTCCCATGGAAGAGCTGATCATTCACCCCAGGCTTCAGCAGGACTATTATAAAAACCGGCCGAATTTGGAAGTGTTCCAAAAAGCTGTGGAAGAAAGTAAAAATGAGCTCTGTTATAACGGAGATATTTTTACGACAGAAGACTATGAAAAGTGGAAAAGGCAGTTCCCGGAAGTGGAAATGTTGATGCTTGGAAGGGGGATCCTCCGAAATCCGGGACTTATCGGCATGATGAAAGGAAAAGAGGTACCTCAAAAAGAACAAATCAAAAGATTTCATGATCGGATCCTCGAAGATTACTGTGAAGTAAATTCGGGAGATACCCCGGTGCTCTTTAAAATGAAAGAACTCTGGGCATATATGGGAGAAATGTTTCCGGATTCGGGAAAATATCTGAAGAAAATAAAAAAGACGGAAAAACTATCCGTTTACAGGGGAATTGTGGACGAACTGTTTTCGGTTTGCGAAATCGAACTTTTCAATACCAATACTTTGTGATATGATAGTCGTGGCTATGAAACATGGTAGCAGTTCGTATGAACTTCCATACAAAACGAGGTGACAACAGATGGATAAGAAATTAGAAGAAGTTGAAAAAAAAGCGTCGATCCTGATTGATGCGCTTCCTTATATACGCGATTTCAGTCAGAAAATTATTGTAGTCGAATATGGATGCAGTGAATGGCTCAGCGGCATGGAAGAGCAGCAGCTTATGCAGGATATCGTCTTATTAAAAAGTGTAGGCATGTACCCGATCGTCGTACACGATACCAGAATGGGAATGGACAAATTCAGGGAGAATAAGAGAATCGCAAAGCTTCTTGAGCTTTGCGGCGTCAAAGCAATCGGCGTCTGCGGTATCGATGAGCAGACGATCCACATGATGCTGGAAAACGACTACATTCCGGTGATCGTTCCGAATGATATTGATAATGAGAGCGAATATATCGATCCGAAGGAGACAGCACTGGAAATCGCCGTAAGACTTGGGGCAGACAAGCTGGTCTACCTTTCAACGTATCCGGGCATTTTCACAGATGAGAATACGAAGCAAGACGTTTATCCAAGACTTACCGCATGGGCAGTAGAAGCACTGGAAAAAGAAAGAGATTTCCCGGAAGATCTGAAGAAGATGCTTGACTATGCACTTCAGGCAACCGGGCAGGGGGTCAATCGTGTACATTTGCTGGACGGCAGGATCAGACATGTACTTTTGCTTGAATTATTCAGTGTTGTCGGAGCAGGAACGATCATCATCAAGGATGAAAATAAGCTGTATGAGCATGAAGTGAAAGACAGAAATATTATAGAATATACAGGTAACAAATCATGAAAAAAATGAGCGTAAAAAACGTAACAATGCTGCTTCTGACCGCATTTATCTGGGGAGTGGCATTTGTTGCCCAGAGTGTGGGGATGAACTATATCGAACCGTTCACATTCAACTGTGTCCGTTCCGTTATAGGAGGAATCGTATTGATCCCTTGTATCATGTTCCTGGATCATCTGAAGCAAAAAGAAGAAGGGACGAAGGAGAAGCACAGCATGTCCGATTCGGAAAAGAAAACCCTTCTTGTGGGCGGAATCTGCTGCGGGATTGCACTTTGCGTGGCATCCAACCTTCAGCAGTTCGGTGTGAAATATACCACGGTAGGGAAAGCAGGATTTATTACGGCGCTCTACATTGTGTTGGTGCCGATCTTCGGGATTTTCCTGAAAAAGAAAGCGGGAATCAAGATCTGGATCAGCGTTGCCATTTCCGTGGCAGGACTCTATCTGCTCTGCATGACAGAAAAGCTTACGATCAGTAAGGGAGATTGTCTCGTGCTTCTCTGTGCGGTTGTATTTTCCATTCACATCCTGGTTATTGATTATTTTTCACCAAAAGTAGACGGAGTAAGAATGTCCTGTATCCAGTTTCTGGTAACAGGAATTCTGTCGGCAGTACCGATGATGTTATTTGAAAAGCCGCAGATTTCGGCAATCATAGCGGCAGCAGTCCCGGTTTTGTATGCCGGTGTGATGTCCTGCGGAGTTGCTTACACTCTCCAGATCATCGCACAGAAAGATGCAGATCCGACGGTGGCATCCCTCATCCTAAGCCTGGAATCCGTATTTTCCGTTCTGGCAGGATGGGTGATCTTAGGACAGGTACTTAGTGTCCGGGAAATACTTGGGTGCGTGCTGATGTTCGCGGCGATCATTCTGGCACAGCTTCCCGAGAAGAAAGAACTTCCATTTTAAAAACAGGTATGCTATAATATTTTCATAGTGCGAACTATGTGCAAACTGAAAGACAGGAGCAAAGAAAAGATGAAAAGAGTACTTTTAAAATTAAGCGGAGAAGCGCTTGCTGGAGATAAGAAGACAGGATTTGACGAAGCAACCTGTATTGGTGTTGCAAAGCAGGTTAAGGAGATCGTGGACCAGGGAATTCAGGTAGCGATCGTGACCGGAGGCGGGAACTTCTGGAGAGGAAGGACCAGCGAGACGATCGACAGAACGAAGGCAGATCAGATCGGTATGCTCGCCACAGTAATGAACTGTATTTATGTATCTGATATTTTCCGTCATGTGGGAATGAAGACAGAAGTATTTACCCCGTTTGTGTGCGGTGCGTTTACGAAGTTATTTTCCAAGGATGCAGCTGTGGAAGCTTTAAATGAAGGAAAAGTCATTTTCTTCGCCGGCGGTACCGGACATCCGTATTTTTCAACGGATACAGGTGCAGTGCTCAGAGCAATTGAGATCGAAGCAGATGCAATGCTTCTTGCGAAAGCAATCGACGGAATTTATGACAGCGATCCGAAGGTGAATCCGGAAGCGAAGAAGTACGATGAGATTTCCATCCAGGAGATCATTGATAAGAAGCTGATGGCAGTTGATCTTACCGCATCCATCATGTGCCTTGAGAACAAGATGCCGATGCTGGTATTCGGACTTAACGAAGCGAACAGTATTGTTGAGACTATGAGCGGTAACTTTACCGGTACTAAGGTTACGGTTTAGGACGCTTGAATTAGAGGAGGAAGAAACGATGAATGAAAGATGTAAAGTATACGAGGAAAAGATGGCTAAGACTTTGAAGAACCTTGACGGAGAGCTCGCAGCCATCCGTGCCGGAAGAGCGAACCCGAATATTCTGAATAAGCTTACTGTAGATTACTATGGAACACCGACTCCGATCCAGCAGGTAGCGAATATTTCTGTACCGGAAGCAAGAATGATTCAGATTCAGCCATGGGAGAAGAAGATGATCAAAGAGATCGAGAAAGCGATCCTGATGTCTGATATCGGAATCAACCCATCGAACGATGGTACCGTGATCCGCCTTGTTTTCCCGGAACTTACCGAGGAACGAAGAAAAGAACTCGTTAAGGATGTTAAGAAGAAAGGAGAAGCTGCAAAGGTAGCTGTCCGCAACATCCGCCGCGACGGTAACGACGCATTTAAGAAGCTCAAAGGAAGCGATGTTTCTGAGGACGAGATCAAAGATATGGAAGAAGATCTGCAGAAAGTGACAGACAAATATATCAAAGAAGTTGATAAGTCTGTAGAAGCAAAATCTAAAGAAGTTATGACTGTATAATTTTTAGTAAAATGGAGATAGAGGGGCAGCAAAGAAACCTGCGGCCCCTTTGTTCTATTTTGAATCCTTGCTGGTATCGTTATTTGTGAAACGATATACCAGAGTGGGGAAATATATGGTTTTACGGGAGGAAAAGTTATGAACGTACCACAGCATATCGCAATTATCTTAGATGGCAACGGACGTTGGGCAAAATCAAAGGGAATGCCGAGAAATTACGGTCATGCAAAGGGAAGTAAGAATGTAGAGCATATCTGTGAAGTGGCTTACAAGATGGGAGTCAAATATTTGACCGTTTACGCATTTTCCACAGAGAACTGGAATCGCCCTCAAAGTGAAGTTGACGCTCTGATGACACTTCTTAGAAATTACATGAAGACCTGCCTGAAGACAGCAGAAAAGAACCGGATGAAGGTCAGAGTTCTCGGAGATAAGACACGTCTGGATGATGATATCAGAACCCGGATCGAGGAACTCGAAGAAGCATCCAAGAACAATGACGGATTGAATTTCCAGATTGCGATCAACTACGGAAGCCGTGATGAGATGGTTCGTGCCATGAAGAAGATGATGAAGGACTGCGAAGAAGGGAAGATCAAATCCGAAGATGTGACAGAGAAAGTATTTGAGACCTATCTTGATACCCACGGAATTCCGGATCCGGATCTTCTGATCCGCACAAGCGGAGAACTCAGACTTTCCAATTATCTCTTATGGCAGCTGGCTTACACGGAATTCTATTTCACAGATGTTCCGTGGCCGGATTTCACGAAAGAGGAATTAGAAAAAGCAATTGTGCAATATAATAACAGAGACAGACGTTACGGTAAGATAAAGGAGGAAGAAGATGTTTAAGACAAGACTTCTAAGCGGAATCATACTGGTCATCATCGCATTTTTGACCATTTATTCCGGGGGATATGTGTTATGGGCAACCCTGGCTGTTGTCAGTCTGATCGGACTTAGAGAACTGTATCAGGTCGTAAAATCCGAGAACAATGTGCTCGGACTTGCGGGCTACCTCGCGGCACTTGCCTATTATGTGGTACTGCTTCTGAAACCCGATGATTTCAGGCTGCAGGTTATGATCTTCATTGCAGCACTGGTCGCAGTGATGGCCGTCTATGTATTTTCCTTCCCTAAATATACATCAGACCAGGTCAGTATGGTATATTTCGGAGTGATCTATGTGGCAGTCATGCTGTCCTTCATTTACCAGACCAGACTTTTAAAAGACGGTCTCTTCCTTGTAGGGCTCGTGTTTCTTTGTTCCTGGGGATGCGATACCTGTGCATATTGCGTTGGTGTGCTGATCGGAAAGCATAAAATGGCTCCAAAGCTCAGTCCGAAGAAATCTGTTGAAGGAGGAGTCGGAGGTCTTGTGGGAGCTGCGCTTCTAGGTGCACTTTATGCACTTGCCATCAATCAATGGAGCGGAACTACCGCAAATCCGGCTGAATTTGCACTGATCTGTTTCGTGGGCGGAATGATTTCCATGGTAGGAGATTTGGCAGCATCAGCGATTAAAAGAAATCATGACATTAAGGATTACGGAAAACTGATTCCGGGACACGGAGGAATCCTTGACCGGTTTGACAGCGTGATCTTCACGGCACCTGTCATTTACTTTATGGCAATGGCCATTATTTAGATACAGAATTGTCCGGTGAAAACGATTAAGGGAAAAAGCGTTACTGGCGGGAGGCGCGTATGAAAAAAATAGCAATACTTGGATCAACAGGGTCGATCGGGACCCAGACTCTGGAAGTAGTCAGAGAAAATAAAGATATTGAAGTTCTGGCCCTTGCGGCAGGTAATAATATTGGGCTTCTTGAGAAGCAGATACGGGAATTTGTCCCAAAGCTGGTCTGTGTCTGGAAAGAAGAGAAAGCAAAGGAACTTCAAAGCAAAATCCGTGATATGGATGTAAAAGTAGTAAGTGGTATGGATGGTCTTCTGGAAGTCGCAACGATGGAAGGCAGTGAGATCCTCGTCACGGCAATCGTTGGAATGATCGGAATCAGACCGACCATTGCCGCAATTGAAGCGGGCAAAGACATTGCACTTGCCAACAAAGAAACTCTGGTGACAGCAGGACATATCATCATGCCGCTGGCGAAGAAGATGGGAGTTAAGATTCTTCCGGTTGACAGTGAACACAGCGCGATTTTCCAGTCCCTTCAGGGAAGCAGACGAGGAGAATTAAAGAAAATCCTTCTCACCGCATCCGGCGGACCGTTCAGGGGAAAGCACCAGGAGGACCTCCTGGATATCCGCGTAGAAGATGCGCTGAAGCATCCGAACTGGGAAATGGGGCGCAAGATTACCATTGATTCTTCAACTATGGTAAATAAAGGACTGGAAGTTATGGAGGCAAGATGGCTCTTTGATGTTGATATCGATGATGTGCAGGTAGTCGTACAGCCACAGAGTGTCATTCATTCTATGGTAGAATTTGTGGATGGAGCGGTCATTGCACAGCTCGGCACACCGGATATGAAGCTTCCGATCCAATATGCACTTTACTACCCCAAGAGAAGATTCCTTCCGGGAGAAAGAGTGGATTTCTGGAAGATCGGTCATCTGGATTTTGAAAAACCGGATACAGAGACGTTTTATGGTCTGGAGCTTGCCTACGAGGCAGGACGGACAGGGGGAACATTGCCGACCGTATTTAATGCGGCAAATGAGCTGGCAGTCAGCCAGTTCCTTAACAGGGAAATTAAATACCTTGAAATTATAGAGATTATCGAAGATTGTATGAGAGCGCATAAGACGATCACGAACCCGACTGTGGAGCAGATACTTGAGACAGAAGCGGCAACATATGACAGAATTAAAAGCAGGAGGTAGTAAATGGGAATCGTACTTGCGATTTTGATGTTTGGTTTTATCGTTTTCTTCCATGAGCTTGGACATTTTCTTCTTGCAAGAAAAAACGGGATTGACGTAGATGAGTTTTGGATCGGAATGGGTCCGACCCTTGTACACAAAAAAATAGGAAACACGGACTATTGTCTGAAGCTTCTTCCGATCGGAGGAGCATGTATGATGGGAGAAGATGAAGTTGATGATTTGAGCGAAGGCAGCTTTAACAGCAAATCACCCTGGAGGAGACTCTCTGTGATCGCGGCGGGCCCGCTATTCAACTTCATCCTTGCATTCGTCTGCAGTATTATATTTATTGCTATTATCGGTGTTGATAAGCCGATCATCGGAAATGTAGTGGAAGGCAGCCCTGCTTATGAGGCGGGACTTGAAGCGGGGGATAGGATCGTAAAGATTAATAATAAAAGTATCCACATTTTCAGGGATATTTCGGTCTATCTGCAGCTTCACACAGGGGAAGAGATCGAGCTGGTCTACATGCGTGATGGTGAGAAAACTACGGTAGCAATCACTCCGCAGCTTACGGAGGATGGTTATTATATGATAGGAATCGGACACACAGGCTATGAGAAAGCAAGTATTCTTGAAAACATCAAGTACAGTGTTTTTGAGGTAAGATACTGGATTGATTCCACGATCAGCGGATTAAGGATGTTGATCGGAGGATCCGTAGGAGTCGATGAACTGTCCGGCCCCGTGGGTGTGGTAAATATTGTAGACAGCACATACCGGCAGACAAAATCAGGAGGAGCGCTCCTGGTATTTGTAAATATGCTGAGACTTGCCATT
The DNA here is from genome assembly GCA_034176745.1 of Bariatricus sp. Taxonomy (GTDB): domain Bacteria; phylum Bacillota; class Clostridia; order Lachnospirales; family Lachnospiraceae; genus Allocoprococcus. The sequence goes on from JAXFTO010000100.1 coordinate 13,072, forward strand.
TTACTTTCCGCAAACCTTGGTGTTATGAATCTTCTCCCGATTCCGGCACTGGATGGAGGCAGAATCGTATTTCTCATAGCAGAGCTTATCCGAGGAAAAAGAGTACCGCCGGAAAAAGAAGGATACGTTCACCTTGCGGGAATGGTGTTCCTTCTTGGACTCATGGCATTTGTCATGTTTAACGATGTGAGAAGAATATTTTTCTAATAATTTATAGAAAGAAGAGAAATTATGCGTGAGCAGTTAACTGAAAGTGATGTAAAGAAAATTCGGGAAGAAATTGAACATCGCAAGCTGGTGGTGCGAAAAGAAGCCATCGAAGCGGTGAAAGAGGCAAGAGCGCATGGAGATTTAAGTGAGAATTTCGAATATCATGCCGCCAAAAAAGATAAAAACCGGAATGAAAGCCGTATCCGTTATTTGGAAAGAATGCTGAAAACGGCAGTAATCGTATCGGATCAATCCGAGGACGGAGTTGCCGGAATCAATAACAGGATTACCGTTTATTTCCCGGAAGATGACGAGGAAGAAACATTCAAACTGGTCACTTCCATTCGCGGAAATTCACTGAACGGATATATCAGCACCGAATCACCGATCGGAAAAGCCATATTCGGACATAAAGTCGGCGATACCGTATCGGTGAAAGTCAGTGAGGATTATTCTTATGATATAAAGATTGTTAAAATTGAAAATACCACGGATGATGAAGAGGATAAGATTCGGGCATATTAGTTGTGGTATAGCGTATCGGCATGTTCAGGCCTGTAATTCGTTTTCGGCTTTTTTTAGCAGAGTTTTTTGTTCCATTAAATAAGCCGGAAACCCTAAAAGACTGGTAAATTTGCAGTTATAAAAATTGCAGATTTATCGGTCTTTTTCTTTTTATCCGGAATGGGTATGAGCCCGTTGCGTAGCAGGGACAACTTGAAAAAGACTGGACTTTACAATTATTTTACATAGTTTTTTGCAAACGTGTGGAGACATTTTAACATTCTGGTGATATAAATATGGTAGATTATTGAATGTGAATCTTTTAACAAAGACATTTTCTACATAATGAAAATAATGTGATGCTTGGTGGTAACAGATGACGGATAAAGAATTGCGACGCTTGAGTCGCAGCGAACTTTTAGAAATGATGATATCTCTGACAGAAGAAAATGAACGCTTGTTATTCATCAACCTGTGAGGTACAATAAAACTGGAATGGTGAAGGAAACACTGTAAAGTGGTATACGAGAAGTGTTAGAAACAACTAGATTGACATTTAAAAAAATTATAGGTAACATTTGATATATAAATAAACAGGAGGTGAAATATTTGGCAAACATAACACAGACAGAAAGTTTTTCCCTTACTGCATCATCGATAGACGTCATTTCAGAAATAGCTAACTGTTGCTGCACAGAGCATAAAATGGAGCGAAGAGACGCGATTCGGATCCGTCTATCCATAGAGGAAAGTCTGGGGGTGTGGCTTAACACATTGGGCGAAGGCGCGACGGTATCTTATAAAACGGGGACAAGGTTTTGGAAGTCATATTTCCAGATCAGCGCCAAGGGAGAACCCTGCAATCCGTACAGCGTCGAAAGCGAGGACTTCGGTCACGGAAGTAAGAGTATGCTGGTGAACATCGGATTGATTCCCGAGTATTCTTTTGTGGACGGCAAAAATATTCTGACCTTCCAAATGAAGAAAAAGGCGATGAACCCCGTGCTGTCGTTGATAATGATTATTCTATTATCAATAGTTGTGGGAATTTTCGGCAGATTTTTGCTTGGATCCGATGCTCTTGCTTTGATAAACGAAAATATCATTTTGCCCATTGAGGATGCTGCATTCCGCATCTTGTCCTGTATTGCAGGACCGATGATTTTTCTTTCGGTTGCGTGGGGAGTTTACGGTATCGGAGACGTTTATACGTTGGGAAGAATCGGCAAAAAGCTGATGCTCAGCTTTGTGTCGGTTGTGTTTTTGTTCAGCACGGCAGGTGTCCTGTTTTACCCCTTTCTAGGCAACGGTATTTCAGCGCATTCCTTAGTATCCTCTCAGTTCGGCACGCTATTTGAAATGATACTGAATATCTTTCCTGCCAATATTTTCTCTCCTTTTGTTGAGGGAAACACGCTTCAAATCATTTTCCTTGCCTTTGTCATCGGTCTGTCCATGATTTTTTTGGGTCAGAGAACATCTGCGGTTGCAAAAGCGGTGGAACAGATTAACTATATAATTACATTCCTGATGGGCACAATTTCGACCTTTGTTCCCTATTTTGTATTTATAGTGATTTTGAAAATTATCTGGTCGGACAGTTACAAGACTTTATTTAATGTATGGAAATTTGCATTTGTCTTTTTCGCTGCATGGCTGGTATGCGCTCTCATCCTGATCTGCTCTGTATCAGTGCTGAGAGGGGTCAGCCCTTTCTTTCTGGTTAAGTCCTGCCTGCCGTCCTATCTGATTGCTCTTACTACGGCATCCTCTGCGGCCACCTATGAGTCAAATATGTCTGTGTGTGAGCGAAGGTTCGGGATTGACACATCCCTTTCCTCCTTTGGCATCCCCTTTGGAATGGTACTATTCAAGCCTTCCACCGCACTTTATTACATACTGATTTGCTTCTATTTCAGTAAGAATTATGATATTCAGGTTTCGGTAAGCTGGATCGTGACCGCAGTTATCATCACAGCCGTTTCCGCAGTGTCCACGCCCCCGATTCCCGGAGGTGCGGCGGCAACATATACGATGCTTTTTTTGCAGCTTGGAATCCCCGCCGATGCACTTGTCATCACACTTGCTTTCGACATGATTTTTGACTTTTTTCTTACATCCGGGGACATGCTGCTGCTCCTTGTTGAGCTTTTCAGCATTTCATCGAAAATCGGTATGCAGAATATGGATGTGGTAAACAAGTGTCAACAGGGACGGTTCTAATTGATGATAAAATATACTCCGGGACCATTTACACACAGGGACTGGAGGACATGTATGAAAAATACGAGGAGTGTGAGGGAAAATGAGAAAAATTACGCTGAATGCGCATCCAGGTGAAATAGCAAAAGGAATCGAGTTTATTCGGGATTCTCTTATGGAAAAGAAAGTCTCAAAAAAGGAAATTGCCGGTACTCTTTTGACGGCGGAAGAGGTTTTGGCTAAGCTGATCGCCAATTCTCCAAATGAAGGGGGAACTGTTCAGGTGCAGGTCAAATCTTTCCTGGGGAATATCCGCATTCACATGAGCTGCAAGGGAGAGCAATTTGATCTTGCCGACCTTCAGAACCTGTTTGATTATTCGGACGAGATGGACGCGGAAACGGAAGTGGTCATCCGAAATCTGATGAACAAAGTTTTGGGAGACAATATCACCATCAGCCGCAAACGTAATGTAAATATTGTGGATATCCAGGTTAAGGTATCCAAGTATCAACAGTTGATATATACTTTGCTCGCGCTGGGATTTGGGATTCTGGCCGGCTTGATTTTCAAATTCTTTATTCCGGATTTTATTACAGCGGCAGTAGCAGATAATATTTTTGCGTCTGTATCGACTATGTTTTTAAATTCTCTGAAAACAATCGTCGGACCTCTGGTATTTTTCTCAATTGCTTCCAGCATTGCGGATTTCGGAGATTTAAAAGCGTTAGGAAAGATAGCCGGTAAAGTCGTTGGCTGTTATCTGTTCACTTCCGTCATTGCCATCGCCATTGGATATCTGGTTTATCAGATTTTCCCAATCGGGGATCCTGCTCTTGTAGAAGCTGTATCGGTGGATGCCGCCTCAACAATCGCAAATAACGGGGCGATCAGTATTTCTATAAAAGATACCATCGTAAACATCATTCCAAGCGACTATATCAGTCCGTTCCTCAAAGCGGACATGCTGCAGATTATTTTTATCGGGGCGCTGCTTGGCCTGGGGGCTTCTAAATTATCAGATCGAGATGCAGGATTCCGAAGAGCGATTGTCAGTACCAACGCTGTGTTTTCCAAAATAACGGCCATAATCATTTCCGTTATGCCCTTTGCCGTATTCTGTTCTATGGCAAAGATGGTAATCGACATGGATATCGCCAACCTCGTGAAAGTAGCAGCATGGATTCCGGTATGTTACATAGGCGATATTTTGATGATTTCTGTATACCTGATTTTGATCCTGGTAGTCGGAAGACTCAATCCTCTGAAATTTTTAAAGAGCTTCTTCCCGGCCATGCTGACGGCTTTTACATTAGGCTCCAGCAATGCCACCATGCCCGCGTCGATCAAGATATGTGATGAGAAACTTGGTATCTCCAAGAAGGTTTATTCGTTCTCCATTCCTCTGGGTGCAACGATCAACATGGATGGAAGCTGTATAACGCAGATCATCAGTGCCCTCTTTATGGCGAAGGTCTTCGGAGTACCCATAACAGGATCCACTCTGGTAACACTTATTGTGGCGATTCTGGCCTTGTCGGTTGGAGCACCCGGCGTTCCCGGCGGATGTCTGGTATGTATCTCAATCCTGCTTCCACAGATTGGAATTCCGGTAGAAGCCATCAGCCTGATTATGGGAATCTATACACTGGTGGGTATGGGGCATACCTGTACGAATGTAACCGGAGATGCAGCAGTTACTACACTCGTTGCCAGATCTGAGGGACTGATTGATCTGGACAAATATAATTCATAGAGTGGGATTATGGATTGCCGGATAATCAGAACTTTTGCCTTTGAAAATGATCAGGAAAGGGAAAAAAGAGAATGGAACTTTTGTACCGGGCAACTTGAAAATTGGGAATTCATGTGATACCATACTTTAATAAAATTTTTTATGGAGAAAGAATAAAGGAGAAGTACCATGTTTGATACATTAAAAACTGTCGGAGAGAAGTTCCGACTTCAAGGTGAATTATATTCTTATCATGTGATTTCCATGGGAAATATTAATTCGACATATAAAGTAACTTATGCGAGAGAGAAGAGCTATAAGTCTTATCTGTTTCAGAAGGTAAATACGAATGTTTTCAAAAGTCCTGTTGAGATTATGGAGAATATTGATCATGTGACGTCATTTATCCGTGCGAAGTATCCGGATCAGATTACGCTGCATTTTCATCATACTGATGAGGGAACGAATTATTATGTTGACGGGGATGATGCGTTCTGGCGTGTGATTAACTATGTGGATTCTGTGACGTTTAACGCATCTGATGATTTGAATGTGATCGAGGCGACCGGTAAGGCGTTCGGTAGTTTCCAGACACAGCTCTCGGACTTTGACGGTTCTGTTTTGTATGAGACGATTCCGGATTTTCACAATACGAAGAAGAGGCTGGATACGTTGTTTGGTCATGTGGAAGAGGATCCGTGCGGCCGCGTAAAGGAAGCAGAGGATGAAATCGAGTACATACGGTCGGTAAGAGAAGATGCGTCAGAGTTAAGTGTGCGGTTTGCAAATGGTGAGATTCCGAAGCGAGTTACACATAATGATACAAAGTGCAATAATGTGCTTTTCGACAGGGTGACAAAGGAACCAATCGTGGTCATTGATCTGGATACGATCATGCCGGGAATGTCGATGTATGATTTCGGTGATGCAGTTCGTTTTATCGCGAATACAGCAGTTGAGGATGAACCGGATCTTTCACGGGTATTCTTTGATACGGCGAAATTTCGTGCGTTTTCAAATGGTTTTATCGGGGCGACGAAGGATTCCCTGATGCAGGTGGAAATCGAAAATCTGGTTACGGCAACATTTTCTATCACGATCGAGCTTGCGTCCAGATTCCTGGATGATTATATTACGGGAGATAAATATTTCCGATGTGAGTATCCGAAGCATAATCTGGTCCGCACACGCTGTCAGCTGCAGCTTGCAAAAGATATCATGAGAAAGAAAAATGAACTGGAATGGATTATCCGCGATGTTCTGGAGGCAGAGAAATAATCGGTTCTGTCAAACTCGATCAGAAAATTTATCTTTTCTGTGATAACATGTCTGTAATTGTTCATAGTCAAATAGGAAGGAGTGACAGGATTGACAGAGCGGATGGTTGACATGATAAGAATTATACTGACAAACGTGCTTACGGCACTTTATCAGCCGTTTGGCTTTGCCATAATCCTTACGGTTTTGTTTATGTTCTTTTATTTATATGCGAAGGAGCATGGATGGAAAACGGCGATGGGAAACTGGTGGAATGCATTGAAATCAGATTCCTTATTCCGAAGGCTATTCGCGTTTGTATTTTATGTGGCGATGATTCTGTTTCGCACACTGCTTAACCGTAACATCTGGGCGAATCCTCTTTCTGACGTGATCGGAATTTGGGGACTTTATAATGCAGAAGGAGAGTTGACAACAGAACCGATTGAAAATGTAATTTTGTTTATTCCGTTTACTATTTTGATGTTCTGGTGCTTTAATGAGAGACAGACCGGAATAGAGTCAAGTCTTTTAAAGGTACTTTGGAAGGCGCTTAAGGTCACGTTTTTGTGTTCCCTCACCGTAGAATGTCTTCAGTTATTCCTGCGGCTTGGGACCTTCCAGTTGAGCGATCTGTTTCATAATACACTTGGAGGTGTGATTGGCGGGCTGATATTCTGGATAGGATGTAAGGTGAGAAGGCAGGGCGACTTCTGAGAGCCACCCTACCTTTTTTTCATATAATATTTTTCAACTACGCTGATGAGTCCATAAAGACCAAGTGCAATGATACAGAGGATGCAGATCGAAAGGAGCAGAAGATCCAGTTTGAATACCTGACTTCCGTATATGATCATATATCCGAGCCCTTCGCGTCCGCCGATGAATTCGCCGATGATGACGCCCACCAGACAGAGGCCGATGTTGACTTTCATGATGCTGATGATTGCCGGCACGCAGCTTGGTATGACAACTTTTGTCAGGGCATGGAAGCGGTTTCCATGAAGGGTGTAGATCAGCGTGAGTTTCTCGGGCTCAACGCTTATGAAGTTGGCGTAAAGGTTTAATATGCTTCCGAAGATAGCGACCGACATTCCTGCGACGATGATCGTCGTTTTATTTGCACCCAGCCATACGATGAGAAGCGGTGCCAGTGCGGATTTCGGAAGGCTGTTCAGGATGACTAGATAAGGATCCAGTATCTCGGAAAGCCCCGGGCAAAGCCAGAGCACGACGGCGATGACAAGGCTCAGGAGAATCACGAATACGAAGCTGAGGAGTGTTTCATACAGGGTTACGCCTACGTGCAGGAAAATGCTTTTATCCAGTACCATGTTCCGGAAGCAGAGCGCGATGCGGGAGGGACTGCTGAAAATAAAGGAGTCGATGATTCCGGTGTTGGCGGTAAATTCCCATAGAAAGAGGAATCCTAGCAGGATTGCCGCGCGGGAAAAACGGACGATTTTTTTTCGGCGGCGCTGGCGGCTTAGATAGCAGAGCTGGCCTTGTGAAATTTCATTCATTGGGATTTAACTCCTTCCATAATAAATTAAAATAAGTCTTGAATTCCGGAGCATTTCTTCTCGCAAGTGGTGTAAGATCCGGCACCGAGAAGGTGATAGGGACGGTCTGCTGTATTGTGGCGGGGCGCTTTGTAAGGATGAGAATTCTGTCAGCGAGGCTGATCGCTTCGGAAAGATCGTGTGTCACCAGAATTGCGCTTTTCTTTTCCTTTCGTATGATCTGGCCGATATCATCTGCGACATTTAGTCTTGTCTGGTAGTCCAGTGCGGAAAATGGTTCATCGAGAAGAAGCAGATCCGGCTCCAATACCAATGTGCGGATCAGAGCAGCCCTTTGCCGCATGCCTCCGGAAAGTTCAGAAGGGCGTGAGGCGGCAAATTGATCCAACCCGTATACATTCAGAAGCTGCCTGACTTTTTCTTTGGCTTTGGCAGTCATGCTGTGCTGGATCTCCAGGCCGAGAAGTACGTTGTGGTAGACACTTCGCCATTCCAGAAGTTCATCTCTTTGCAGCATGTAACCGATATTTGTTGCGCTTCCCCTAAGGTATTTCCCATTTAATAAGATCAGTCCTTTTTCCGGCTCCATAAGTCCCGCGATCAAATGTAAAAGTGTCGATTTCCCGCATCCGGAAGGCCCGACGACCGCAAGAAATTCTCCTTCCTTCATGGAAAAGGAAATGTGCTCAAGTGCTTTGGTTTCGCCATCCATATTGTGGTAAGAAAAGTTTATGTCCTTAACTTCCAGCAGATTTCCCATAAGTACCTCCAGTCGTGTGAATAATAATGGAAATGAGTCTATATAGTATCTTATGAAAAATATGAAAAAGAGTGTTAGAAGATGAGTTGTACCACAGAAGAGTTTGTTATATAATACATCTGATGTTTAGATTGAAATCTCTACTTATAAAACAGGAGGAAGCATTTTGAATCGAAATTATCAGAAGGAACTGGAAAAGCTGATCTTAAGACTTGAGAAGGATGGCAAGGTTCCGAGGCTTTTTCTTCATAGCTGCTGTGCACCTTGCAGCAGTTATGTGCTGGAATATTTATCACAGTATTTTGAAATCACAGTATTTTATTATAATCCGAACATTTTCCCTGAGGAAGAGTTTTATAAGAGAATCCGGGAGCAGGAGCGACTGATCGAAGAGCTTCCTGCGAAGCATAAGATTCATTTTCTTGCGGGAAAATATGACAGTGAGAAATTTTACGCTATGGCAAAAGGGCTTGAAAATGTCCCGGAAGGCGGTGAGCGTTGTTTCAAATGTTATGAACTTCGCTTAAGAGCAGCGGCCGAGGAAGCACTAAGAGATGGATACGATTATTTTACAACGACGCTCAGCATCAGTCCTCTTAAAAATGCCGCAAAGTTGAATGAAATCGGCGAGAGACTTGCAAAAGAGTATCAGATTGCATATCTTCCGTCGGATTTTAAGAAGAAAAACGGTTACAAGCGCTCCACAGAACTTTCGAAGGAATATGGATTATACAGGCAGGATTACTGCGGATGCATTTTCTCAAAAAAAGAGCGCATGGAAACTTTACAGAAGCAGGAAAACTGTGGTACACTGAAAAAAGTTACCACTTAAGAGAAGAAGAAAAGAGGGAAAACGATGGCACAGTTATGGGGAGGACGCTTTACGAAGGAGACAGATCAGTTAGTTTATAATTTTAACGCGTCCATTTCATTTGACAAACGGTTTTACGAGCAGGATATCAAGGGAAGTATTGCCCATGTAATGATGCTTTGCAAGCAGGGCATTTTATTTGAAGAAGAGAAGAAGGAAATTATCGCAGGTTTAGAGAGCATTCTTCGCGATGTGGAGAGCGGCAAACTTGAGATTACAGATAAATATGAAGATATACATAGTTTTGTGGAGGCAAATTTGATCGACAGGATCGGAGATGTGGGGAAGATGCTCCACACCGGACGCAGCAGGAATGATCAGGTTGCGCTTGATATGAAGATGTACATTCGAAGTGAGATCGTTCAGCTCCAGAGTCTTGTGGCAGACCTTCTTAGAGAACTTCTGGAGATCATGAAGCAGAATGTGGAGACGATCATGCCGGGATTTACGCATATGCAGAAGGCGCAGCCGACTACACTTGCTCATCATATGGGAGCTTATTTTGAGATGTTTAAGAGAGACCATTCCCGTCTGAAGGACATTTACAAGAGAATGAATACCTGTCCTTTAGGCGCGGGAGCACTTGCAGGCACGACTTATCCGCTTGACCGTAATTATACGGCAGAGCTTCTGGGATTCGACGGACCGACTCTTAATAGTATGGATTCGGTTTCAGACCGTGATTATCTGATCGAGCTGATGAGTGCGCTTTCGACGATCATGATGCATCTGAGCCGTTTTTCAGAAGAAATCATTATCTGGAATTCGAATGAATATCAGTTTGTTGAGATTGATGACAGCTACAGCACCGGCAGCAGCATCATGCCGCAGAAGAAGAACCCGGATATCGCAGAGCTTGTGCGCGGAAAGACAGGGCGCGTTTACGGGGCTCTGATGTCGATTCTTACAACGATGAAGGGAATTCCGCTTGCATATAATAAGGATATGCAGGAAGATAAGGAATTGATCTTTGATGCGATCGATACGGCAAAAGGATGTCTGGCATTATTTACCGGAATGATTTCTACGATGAAGTTCAATAAGGAACGTATGAATGAAAGCTCACGCCAAGGATTTACCAATGCCACGGATGCAGCAGACTATCTGGTAAATCATGGGGTTCCGTTCAGGGATGCACACGGTATCGTTGGGCAGCTTGTTCTGTACTGCATCGATAAGGGAATTGCGCTTGATGATATGACGCTGGAAGAATACAAGAAGATTTCCCCTGTGTTTGAAGAGGACATTTACCAGGCGATCAGCATGGAGACCTGTGTAAATAAACGTAAGACGATCGGAGCACCGGGACCGGATGCGATGCGTAAAGTAATCGACATTTACACAAGGTATCTGGAAGAGTGCTAAGATAGGAATGCCGTTATAATGTACAGAAATGGAAAATAACTTGCATTTCTTAGGAAAATGGGTTATTATACATGGAACGCGCACAAATGTGCACGAGCAAAAGACGAAACAGTGAATAGAAATGAGGACAAAGCGATGAAAAAGAAATTGAAAGTAGGAATTCTTGGGGCGACCGGAATGGTAGGACAGCGTTTTATCGCACTGCTTGAGAACCATCCTTGGTTTGAGGTTGTTACCGTAGCCGCAAGCCCGCGTTCAGCAGGAAAGACATATGAAGAGGCAGTGGGTGACCGATGGAAGATGGATACACCGATGCCGAAAGGCGTGAAGAAACTGATCGTACACAATGTCAATGAAGTAGAAGAAGTGGCCGCTACCGTTGACTTTGTATTCAGTGCAGTAGATATGACTAAAGAAGAGATCCGTGCGATCGAAGATGCCTATGCGAAGACGGAGACACCGGTTGTTTCCAACAACAGTGCTCATCGCTGGACACCGGATGTACCGATGGTAGTTCCGGAGATCAATCCGGAACACTTTGAAGTGATCGAAGCTCAGAGAAAGCGTCTTGGAACCAAGAGAGGTTTCGTAGCAGTGAAGCCGAACTGTTCTATCCAGAGCTATGCACCGGTTCTGACCGCATGGAAAGAATTTGAGCCTACAGAAGTTGTTGCTACAACATATCAGGCAATTTCCGGAGCAGGCAAGACCTTTAAAGACTGGCCGGAAATGGTTGAGAATATCATTCCGTACATCGGCGGAGAAGAAGAAAAGAGCGAGCAGGAACCGCTCCGTCTCTGGGGAAGAGTAGAGAACGGACAGATCGTGAAAGCTAAAGATCCGGTGATCACAACACAGTGTATCCGTGTTCCGGTTCTGAACGGACATACAGCAGCCGTATTTGTAAACTTTGCAAAGAGCCCGACAAAGGAAGAACTGATCGAGAAGCTTGCAGAGTTTAAGGGACTCCCGCAGGAACTTGAGCTTCCGAGTGCACCGAAGCAGTTCATCCGCTATTTAGAAGAAGACAATCGTCCGCAGGTTAAACTGGACGTTGACTATGAGAATGGTATGGGAATTTCCGTTGGACGTCTGAGAGAAGACACTTTGTTCGACTGGAAGTTCGTAGGACTTTCTCATAACACGGTACGTGGAGCTGCCGGCGGAGCAATCCTTTGCGCAGAGACACTTGTTGCGAAGGAATACATTCAGGCAAAATAAGTAGATCTCAGGGCCGTTTCATTTGAAGAAATGTTACGGCCCTTTTTTGGCTTTACGAGAAATAACAAGTGAAATGAGGTAGGAGTTATGGATAACGAAATGCTGAAATATACGCAGAACAGGGAGCTTTCCTGGTTGAAGTTCAATCACCGTGTTCTTGAAGAAGCCAAGGATCCGTCGGTTCCGCTTCTTGAGAGAATGAAATTTGTCGCGATTTTTACCAGTAATCTTGATGAATTTTTCATGATCCGAGTGGGCAGTCTTTATGATATGTCCCAGACCGATCAGTCTGCGGTGGACAGTCGTTCCGGGATGACTGCAAAAGAACAGCTTCAGGCGATCTATGCGGCAGTTGCCCCGCTTTATAAAGAGCGTGATAAGACCTATTCTGAGATAAAGAAACTGCTGAGTCCTTACGGAGTCTGCGGTCTTTCGATGAAGGAACTTGAGCCACAGGAAAAGAAGTACGTAAAGAAATATTTTAAAGAACAGATTCTCCCAATCCTTTCTCCTCAGATTGTGGATGCCAATCATCCATTTCCACACCTATTAAATAAGGCACTTTATGTGACGGCGAATCTTAAGCAGGATAACAGTGCTATGCTTGGTATCGTGCCGGTGCCTCAGTTTATCTCCGATATTTTGTATCTTCCGGGTCATGATATCCGCTACATCCGCATGGAAAAGGTATTGATGGAATATCTGGAGCTGGTATTTGATAAATATGAAGTGTCCGATAAGAATTATATCTGCGTGACCAGAAATGCGGATATTTCTCCGAATGATGAGGCGCTGGAAATCAATGATGATTTTCGCCTGCGGATGCAGGAGACGCTTCATAAACGCCGGAGGATGGCGGTTGTGCGTCTTGAGACAGCGGAGCCATTGTCAAAAGATGCGGAAAAATTTTTCTGTGAAAAATTCAAGATCACGCCGGAGCAGATTTATCGGACGAAGATGCCGATGAAGCTGGATTACATTTTCTCGATCACAGATAAGCTTCCGACTTCCATGAAGCGTTCTCTTACGGACGAACCCTTCGCTCCGCAGGCAAGCCGTTATCTTTCGGAAGGAAGTGTGATGAAGCAGGTGAAGAAGCGGGATGTTCTGCTTTCCTATCCTTATGAGAGTATGGAACCTTTCCTGCAGCTGGTGAAAGAAGCGGCATCTGACCCATCTGTGCTTACGATCAAGATTACGATTTACCGTCTGGCGAAGAAAGCAAGGCTGGTGGAATATCTCTGTGCAGCGGCGGAAAACGGCAAGGAAGTTACGGTTCTTATTGAGCTTCGGGCGAGGTTTGATGAGCAGAATAATATCGATTGGTCTGAGCGGCTTGAGGAGGCCGGATGCCGGGTGATCTATGGGTTTGACGGTTATAAAGTGCATTCGAAAGTGTGCCTTATCACCTACAGGAATAAGAACGATATCCAGTATATCACCCAGATTGGAACGGGGAATTATAACGAGAAGACGGCTGCGATGTACACGGATGTTTCTCTGATCACGGCAGATCGGGGAATTGGAAATGATGCCTCCGCTTTTTTTAAAAACATGTCGATCGGAAACTTAAGCGGAAGCTATGAGAATCTGATCGTTTCGCCAACCAGCTTAAAACCGAAGATTCTGCATTTGATGGATGAAGAGATCAAAAAAGGATCCTCCGGAAGAATCATTATGAAAATGAATTCGGTAACCGACGTGGATTTCATCCGGAAGGTATCGGAGGCATCGAATGCCGGTGTGAAGATTGATCTGATTGTCAGAGGAATCTGCTGTATTCTGCCCGGAATACCGGGATATACGGAGAATCTGAAGGTGACCAGTATCGTAGGACGTTTTCTTGAGCATGCAAGAATTTTTTGTTTCGGATCGGGGGCGGAGCAGAAGGTTTACATCGGTTCTGCGGACATGATGACGAGAAATACAGAAAAACGCGTGGAAGTGGCCTGCCCCATCTACGATGACCGGATCAGGTCACAGCTTGTACATATGATGCAGATCATGCTTGCAGATAACATCAAAGCACGTGAGCTGCAAAGCGACGGCAGTTATAAGAAGAAAGAAATAACGGCAGAGAAAGTCTGCGCGCAGGAATATTTTATGAGGGAAGCGATCACGGAGAAAAAGCCGAAGGCTTCAGAGAAGATCGGCTTCATAGAGTGGATTCGCAGACTGTTTGCCAGAAAAGAACATCGATAGGAACTGACAGGAGTATTTGTGATTATTTATGGGTAGAAAATCAGTTTACATTGCAGAGAAACCCAGCGTAGCTCAGGAGTTTGCCAAGGCGTTGCACTTGAATCTGAAGCGGAAGGATGGGTATCTGGAAGCGGACGACGCGATTGTGACCTGGTGCGTGGGACATCTGGTTACGATGAGTTATCCGGAAGTATATGATGAAAAATATAAGCGTTGGAGTCTTAAGACGCTTCCTTTTATTCCAAAGGAGTTTAAGTACGAAGTGATTCCGGCTGTAAAGAAGCAGTTCGAGATTGTAAAAGGTGTGCTTACAAGGGAAGATGTGGACAGAATTTATGTGTGCACCGACTCCGGACGGGAAGGAGAATACATTTACCGTCTGGTAGAGCAGATGTCACAGGTGAAAGGCAAGGAGCGGCGCAGAGTCTGGATCGATTCCCAGACGGAGGAGGAGATTTTAAGAGGAATCCGTGAGGCAAAGGACCTTTCGGAGTACGATAATCTTTCTGAATCGGCCTATCTTCGTGCCAAAGAAGATTATCTGATGGGGATTAATTTCTCAAGACTCCTTACGTTGAAGTACGGAGAGGGCATTTCCAATTATCTGGGAAATAAATATACCGTGATTTCCGTAGGACGGGTTATGACCTGCGTTCTGGGAATGGTGGTAAGGCGGGAGAGGGAAATCCGTGAGTTTGTAAAGACCCCGTTTTACCGTGTCCTTCAGAGTGTGAATGTGGACGGACATCGTTTTGACGGAGAATGGAGAGCGGTCAAAGGGTCAAGATATTTTGAATCGCCAAAGCTTTATAAGGAAAATGGATTCAAAGAGAAGAAAGATGCCGAAGATCTGATCGCATACCTTGAGGAAGGACCGATGGAGACGAAGATTCTCTCCATCGAAAAGAAGAAAGAAAAGAAGAATCCTCCTCTTTTATTCAACCTTGCGGAGCTTCAGAATGAATGCTCGAAGCGATTTAAAATCAGTCCGGATGAGACCTTAAGGATTGTGCAGGAACTTTATGAAAAGAAGCTTGTAACTTATCCGAGAACGGATGCGCGTGTGCTTTCAACCGCGGTGGCAAAGGAGATTACGAAGAATCTGAACGGACTCAGTAAATATTCCGCTGCAGCGCCGTATATGCAGGACATCTTGTCGTTCGGAAGTTATAAGACGCTGGCGAAGACGAGATATGTCAATGATAAGCAGATCACGGACCATTATGCGATCATTCCAACAGGTCAGGGCCTTCCTGCGTTAAATTCGGTTGCGCCGGTGGCGAAAAACGTATATGATTTAATTGTGAGAAGGTTTTTGAGCATCTTCTATCCGCCGGCCGTGTATCAGAAGGTGGCTGTGACAACACAGATGCAGGGAGAACAGTTTTTCGCAAGTTTCAGAGTGCTTGCCGAAGAGGGATATCTGAAGGTGGCAGGTATCCCGTCAAAGAAGAGCAGTACGGCAAAAGATAATTCTTCTGATGCCTCTTCCGGTGAAAATGCAGAGAAAGACCAGACACAGGATCTGGACGCAGCTTTTTTTGAATGCATTCAGAAACTGAAAAAAGGAGCGATTCTTCCGGTAACTGCGCTTACGATCAAAGAAGGAGAAACTTCTCCTCCGAAACGCTACAATTCCGGCTCGATGATTCTTGCGATGGAAAATGCCGGACAGCTGATCGAGGATGAGGAGCTTCGCGCGCAGATTAAGGGAAGCGGAATCGGAACCAGTGCGACAAGGGCCGAGATTTTAAAGAAGCTCTTTAATATCAAATACCTGGTTCTGAATAAGAAAACACAGGTGATCACGCCTACGCTGCTTGGAGAAATGATTTATGATGTGGTCGATCATTCCATCAAATCACTTTTAAATGCGGAGCTTACGGCAAGCTGGGAGAAAGGGCTCACCTATGTGGCGGATGGTGATATTACTCCGGATGAATATATGACAAAGCTTGAGAATTTTATCGTGAGTCGTACGAATGGCGTGTTAGGACTTAATAATCAGTACCAACTGAGAAGCTGCTATGACAAGGCGGCAAGTTTTTATCCTGAAAGAAGATAAGAAAAGAAGATAAGACTCCCACCTCTATAGGTGGAGAGTTGCGAAAAAAACCGCGAAAGCCGCGGATAAAGGGAAAGGAAAGAGATCATGAAAGAAATGACTGTAAAAGAAATGTACACATTGGAAGAGACGATCGCAAAAGATATTTTTGAAGGCGTGATCTATCCTTGGGAGATTCTTCCGAAAATCAGCAGCTTTATTCTGGAACTGGGTGCCACACTTTCGGAAGAAGAGTACGAGAAAAGAGGAGAAAATGTATGGGTTGCTAAATCTGCAAAGGTAGCACCCACCGCATTTATCGGCGGACCGGCAATCATCGGAAAAGATGCAGAGATTCGTCACTGTGCATTTATCCGTGGAAATGCAATCGTAGGAGAAGGAGCCGTCGTAGGAAATTCTACAGAGCTTAAGAATGTCATACTGTTCAATAAAGTGCAGGTTCCGCATTACAATTATGTCGGGGATTCCGTCCTCGGATACAAATCCCATATGGGAGCAGGCTCTATCACTTCCAACGTAAAATCAGATAAGAAGCTTGTCGTAATTAAGACTCCGGAGGGCGGCATTGAGACAGGAATGAAGAAATTCGGCGCAATGCTCGGAGATAATGTGGAGGTTGGATGCGGTACTGTTCTGAATCCGGGAAGCGTAGTCGGAAAATGCACAAATATTTATCCGCTTTCTATGGTAAGAGGATATGTTCCGGCGAACAGCATTTACAAAAAACAGGGCGAAGTTGTAGAAAAAAGATAGCTCTGAAAGTTACGATAGCTTTTATCATCAGATACGGGAGAAAATACATGAGATATAAATGTGTGGTGTCGGATCTGGACAGGACACTTTTGAACGATAAGAGCGAACTTTCCGAGGCGACAACGGAAGCACTACGGCATCTGATCGCAGCGGGAGTTCTGGTGGTTCCGGCGAGCGGAAGGCCGTTTGCGGCGTTTCCCGACTGCGTTCTGAATCTGCCGGGAATCCGTTATGCGATTACATCAAATGGCGTGGCTCTGGTGGATGTGGAAACGAAGAAACAGATCTGGTCACTTAGGCTGAAGGAAAATGTGGCTGCCGATATCTTGACGCTTACAGAGGATTTTGGTGTTACTTACGAAGGATTTATAGGAGGAAAGGCGTATACGGCACAGGATTATTTTGAGAATCCGGTGAAATACGGTGTGCGTCCGGAAATTATTTCTTATATCCAAAGTACCCGTACGCCGGTGCCGGATATCCGTATGTTTCTTATGGAGAACCGGAAAAATCTGGACTGCATGGATGTAATCGTATGCCCCGAAAACAAGAAAGAATTATTTGCAAAAATCAAAGAAAACATTTCGGGCGTATACGTTACGACCAGCGCACCCCACTTGATCGAAATATCGGATGCGGATGCGGGGAAACATTCCGGGCTTCGGAAGCTGCTTGCCATGGAACAGATTTCTCATTCGGAAACTGTGGCCTTTGGGGATGGGGAAAATGACAGCGAAATGCTGCGCGAGGCAGGCCTTGGAATAGCGGTGGAAAATGCAGGAGAGCTCTGCAAAAAAGCGGCAGACTGGATTACCGCAAAAAGCGGGGAAGATGGAGTGGCGAAAGCACTTTATAAAATATTCCCGGAGATATTCGGGTAAGAAGAAAGGAATCGAATGATGAAGAAGATAGGATTTATCGGGGTAGGAATCATGGGGAAATCCATGGTGCGCAATTTGATGAAAGCAGGATTTGAGCTTCATATTTATGCAAGAAATCGTGTAAAAGTGGAAGATGTGATCGAAGAAGGAGCCATTTTCCATGAGACGATCGGAGAATGTGTAAAGGGCTGTGAAGCGGTGATCACCATCGTTGGTTTCCCGAAAGACGTAGAAGAAGTGTATTTTGATGAGGGAGGAATCCTGGAGACGGCCGAAGAAGGAACGTATCTGATCGATATGACGACCACCAGTCCGCAGATTTCGGTAAAACTTGCAAAAGAAGGCGAAGCAAAAGGTTTCCATGTGATGGATGCACCGGTTACCGGCGGCGATACAGGAGCAAAAGCCGGGACGTTGTCGATTCTTGTAGGCGGAAAGAAAGATGATTTTGCGGCTTGTATGCCACTCTTTGAAGCGATGGGAACGAACATTAACTACCAGGGAGAAGCAGGCTGTGGACAGCATGCAAAGCTTGCGAACCAGATTATGATCGCAGGAACGCTCACAGGTGTCTGTGAGGCCTTGACCTACGCAAAAGCAAAAGGACTTGACCTTCCGACTCTACTGAAATCTGTATCGACAGGAGCAGCGGGAAGCAAACAGCTTGATGCGTTCGGACCTAAGATCCTGGAAGGAGACTATGCACCGGGATTTTTTATGAAACATTTTATCAAAGACATGAAATTGGCGCTTATGGAAGCAAATATGAGTGATCTTAGCCTGGAAATGCTTAGTCTTGTGCTTTCAAATTATGAGGAGCTGGAGGCCGAAGGATTTGGTGATCTTGGAACACAGGCACTTATGAAATACTACGAGATCCGCGAGGAAGTCTAAAAGATGAAGCTTACGATACTGGGAACCGGAAATGCGACTGTTACGGAGTACTTTAATACCTGTTTTGTTTTGTCGGAAAATAACCGGCATTTTCTGGTAGACGGCGGAGGCGGAAACCATATTTTAAAAGCACTCAAAGACGCAGAAGTTCCGCTGGAAGAGATTCATGACATTTTTATTACGCATGAACATCTGGATCATCTTCTTGGGGTAATATGGCTGATCCGTGTGATCGGACAGAAGATGAACCAGGGGAAATACGAGGGTGAACTCAGAATATACTGCCATCAGAAGCTGGTAAATACGGTGGTGACGATCGCAGATCTCACGATTCAGAAGAAGGTGACGAAACATATCGGAGAGCGGATCCGGATGATCCCGCTGGAAGATGGTGATGTGAAAATGATCATGGAGTGCCCGGTTACGTTCTTTGATATCCGGTCTACCAAGGCAAAGCAGTACGGATTTACGATGGTTCTTCCTAAAGGGACGAAGATTTCCTGCTGTGGAGATGAGCCGTACAATGAATGTGAATACGAATATGTCAAAGGAAGCGACTATCTGATGCATGAAGCCTTCTGTCTTTACAGTGAAGCAGATAAATTCAAGCCATATGAAAAACATCACAGCACAGTAAGGGAAGCCTGCGAACTGGCTGAAAAGCTGTGTGTGCCGAATCTGATTCTGTATCATACGGAAGAAACGCATCTTGAAGACAGAAAAGAGCTTTATACAGCGGAAGGAAAGCAGTACTATCATGGAAACCTGTATGTTCCGGAAGATATGGAGAGCTTTGAAATAGAATAAAGGAGACCGCACAAAAAGACAGAGGTTTATCACCGATGTCTTTTTTGTGTGAGAACTTCTTGTAAACAATTTTCCGCTATGCTATCATTAAAATGCTATTTCCAGAACGATCAGGTAACAGTGAGGCGATCATACCAGACTGTTGCCGACATTAAGATTTAATTAGAAAACTGCTTGACAAAACAGAACGTATGTACTATTATTGAGATATAGCAAACATTCGTTCGAAAATGCGGCTTGTAAAGCCGGAGTGATTTATGAACAGTTACGTAAACTTTAGTGAAAATAAGGGAGAAGTTAAATTATGGCAGTAATGAATGATGAGAATAAAAGAAAAGCGCTTGATGCAGCGATTGCGAAGCTGGAGAAGGATTTTGGTAAAGGAACGGTAATGAAGCTTGGCGACCCGGCTGCACAGGTTCAGGTGGAGACGGTACCGACAGGTTCGCTCAGCCTTGATATTGCGCTGGGAATGGGCGGTGTTCCGAAGGGACGTATCGTAGAGATCTACGGACCGGAATCCAGCGGTAAGACGACGGTTGCCCTGCATATGATCGCAGAGGTCCAGAAGCGTGGAGGAATTGCAGGATTTATTGACGCTGAGCATGCGCTTGATCCGGTATATGCGAAGAATATCGGGGTAGATATTGATGAATTATATATTTCTCAGCCGGACAGTGGGGATCAGGCCCTTGAGATCACGGAGACGATGGTGCGATCAGGCGCTATCGATATCATTGTTGTGGACTCTGTGGCTGCGCTTGTTCCGAAGCAGGAGATCGAAGGAGACATGGGAGACAGCCATGTGGGTCTTCAGGCCCGTCTGATGTCGCAGGCTCTCAGGAAATTGACACCGGTAATCAGTAAATCGAATTGCGTGGTGATCTTTATTAATCAGCTCCGTGAGAAGGTAGGAGTTATGTTTGGTAATCCGGAGACACCGACCGGTGGACGTGCGCTGAAGTTCTATGCTTCCGTGCGTATGGATGTCAGAAGGACCGAGACACTGAAGCAGGGCGGTGAGATGGTAGGTAACCGTGTGCGTGTGAAGATCG
>JAXFTO010000101.1:0-40674 GCA_034176745.1 Bariatricus sp.
AACGTTGTCTTCCTCCAGGTTCAGCACCATACCATATACTTCAGAAGGGAACTCCAGAAGTTCTCCCTGCATCGCATTTTCAAGGCCGTGGACACGCGCAATACCATCCGCTACCTGAATAACGGTTCCCACGTCAGAAACGTTAAGCTCAGACGCGTATTTCTGAATCTGTTCTTTAATCACAGAACTAATCTCTTCTGGTCTTAAGTTCATGGAGCGAATCCACCTTCTTTCTCTAAATTTTCAAGGACTTATTAAACCTGAATCTTTCTCAGGCTCTTTGTCAGTTCATAAAGCTTCGTCTTGATACTTGAATCCACTACACGGTCACCGATGCGGATTACCATTCCGCCGATCAGTGATGCATCCACTACGTAATTCATTTCAAACGACTCATACCTTGTCGTCTCAAGAAGACGCTTTTCTACTTCGTCCTTCTGCCCATCCGAAAGCTCAACTGCTGTCGTTACATAGGCAATTCCGATTTTCTTTTCTTCTTTAACCAATCCGATAAAATAATCGAACACGGATTCAATATTACTGTAACGCCCTTTGGCAATCATCAGTTTCATCAGTTCCACGATCTCATCGGATATACGACCGCGGAAGACGGTTTCAATGACATTTTCCTTATCCTCACGTATGACTTTCGGATTCTCCATCATCTTCTGAAGATCTTCATTTTCCCGAAGGAGCTTCTGAAGTTCCTGAACCTCCACATAAATATCGTCCATACGTCCAACTTCACGGGCAGCTTCAAACAGGGCGTCGCCGTAAACCTTTGATACTAACTTAGCCATGTCTGTTCACCCATTTCTTTTAATGTCTCGTCAATCAGACTATCCTGAACGCTAGTGTCGATAGAGGCTGCAACGACCTTTCCGGCCATTACCTGTGCGATAGAAATCATTTCCTGCTTCATATCATCCAGAGCACGCTTCTTCTCCAGTTCAATTTCAGCATTCGCACGTTCAATAATACGAGCCGCCTCTTCCTTTGCCTCGGCGATGATCTTCGCTTCGTTCTTCATCGCTTTCTTGCGGGCTTCACTCAGAATTTCCTGAGCTTCTTTATCTACTTCTTTTAATTTCTGCTCATATTCTTCTTTATATACGATAGCTTCTTCTTTTTCTTTCTTTGCGGTTTCCTGTTCTTCGGCTACACGCTTTCTACGATCTTCCAGAACCTTACGAACCGGATCGAACAGCAGATAGGAAAGCAACGTAAACAGAACGAACATACTGCACGCCATTACTACTGCATCAAAAAGAAGCTGCGCATCCAAGTTAAATAAACGCTCCAAAGCCTGGCCTCCTTTCTCTTATTTTTTCAAGGCATAACCA
Source organism: Bariatricus sp. (assembly GCA_034176745.1). Taxonomy (GTDB): domain Bacteria; phylum Bacillota; class Clostridia; order Lachnospirales; family Lachnospiraceae; genus Allocoprococcus. The sequence goes on from JAXFTO010000101.1 coordinate 1,344, forward strand.
CTCTTCTTACAGTTTTCCAAGCAGTGGGTTTGCGAATAAGAGAATTAACGCGATAACCAGACCGTAAAGACCTGTTGTCTCTGCTACAGCCTGTCCTAAAAGCATGGTAGACGTAACATCGGATTTTGCTCCCGGATTACGTCCTACTGCTGATGCACCGTGTCCGGCTGCGATACCCTGTCCAACTCCAGGTCCGATACCTGCGATCATCGCAAGACCTGCTCCAACTGCTGAACACGCTAAAATTAAACCTTCGTTAGTAATATTCATAATAATCTTCCTCCTGTTTTCATTTTTTAATTTCTTTCTGGATCAGAATCATTTCGCTGTTAATCCGGTACTTTGTCTTTAATAAATACCATCGTCAGCATTGCAAACACGTATGCCTGGATACATCCTGAGAACAAATCAAAGTACACGTGCAAAATTCCCGGCCAGCCCCATGTGATCTTGTACAGAAGTCCATACAAAAGACCCATGATAACGGTTCCGGAGAGTACGTTACCAAACAAACGCAGTGAAAGCGAAATCGGCACTGCGATCTCACCGATCAGATTAATCGGGAACAAGAGTGGCAACGGCTGGAACAAACTCGTAAATGCTCCGGCTTTGTTATACTTGATATTGTTATACTGTATCAAAGTAAAACTGATCAGACCAAGCGGCAATGTCACACCGTAATCGGCTGTCGGTGGTCTGAGTCCTAAAAGTCCGGAAATATTCGATACGATCAGGAATAAAAACAATACCCCAATGTAATTCCGATACTTGGTGCCAAGTTTCTTTCCCATGCTGCCGTAAGTCATATTGTCGAGCATCTCAACAATAAACTCTGCAACATTCTGTAAAGTTCCCGGCTTGCCTTCTGCATTACTTAGCTTAGAACGGACAACCAGCGCAAATATCAGTAATAATACGATAACGATCAAAATACTGACATGGGTGGTGGTTAGCCAAAGCTCTTGTCCAAACAGTTCGAACTTGACGAGACCGTGGATTTGGAAATCCGGTTCTTTCGCCGCCAGTATCCCTAAGCTATTCCCCACATTTTCAACCTCCTTTACTTCAAATTTTTAAGTTTTTGAAAAAGTTTGTGCATAATCGGCTGCGAATATGCTGCAACTTTTAATCCCATTACTCCTGCAATAAGCGTCAGAATATTAACAAGGTTAAAGTAAGTGACCCCGATAAATAATATAATCACCAACATATACCTTTTCGCATGCGCTTTCTGCATGTACTTTGAGGCACCCTTCTCGTCCAGATACAATGCTTCATCCAGAGACTGCTTCATATGAACCGCCATGGCAATACCGGTTATCACTCCTATCCAGAGCCCGGATGCCATCCGCAGATGATCTCCCGGTATAATCAGACAGATGATCTGTAGAATGACACCATAAATGAGCATCGTCATTATCATGTCTTTAAGTACTCTCTCATCTGATCTTTCCATACCCGACGTCCTCCCTTCTGTGCTTCTACTCTTTCTTGTCTTCCGGATCTTCATTCGCATGTCTGACTAAATAATATGCATTCCTTCCCCCTGCCAGTACACCAATAATAATTAATGGGATAAACACCGGAAAAGAGATTCTCTCTTCCAGCCATGCTCCGAGAAATGTACATAATAAGATAGGGACAAGTATACTGATACCCACCTGTGAAATCATAGCCAGGGTACGATACACACTTTGTTTATAATTCATAGCAATTCCCCACTTTCCGAAATTTCTCTATTCTCTATTATATCTGTTTTGCCACTCCCTGTCTAGCGAATTAAGCTGAATCATGTAACTTTTTTATACATTTTCCAAGAAATAACTTCCAAAAATACGGGTGTGTTTTGGTAAAATCATAGAAGGCATCAGAAATATTGTTCTTTTTTGCATACATAACAAGACTTACATTTCTTTAGAATCTATTTAATATGTAATCCTGATCAATAAGAAAAATACCGGAAAACAGTTTTATTTTCTGTTTTCCGGTATTTTATTTAAATCTTCTATTCCTGATTCCATTCGAGCCTGTGAAGATGCCCCTTCGTATTCATCCCCTCAAACCCGTTCTGTCTGAGGGCCTCATAAAGAACAATCGCCACAGAATTTCCAAGATTCAATGACCGAATATCTCCCACCATCGGAATCCGGATGGAATCTTCTTTGTGATGCACCAGTATTTCTTCCGGAATTCCTGCGCTTTCTTTTCCGAACATGATATAGCAATCCGGTTCATAATGCACATCCGTGTAAAGATTCGGCGATTTTGTCGTTGCCATATAAATCTTTGCTCCCGGATTCTTTTCCATAAAATCCTGAAAATCAATATAGGTCGTTACATCCAGATCATTCCAGTAATCCATTCCAGCCCTCTTAAGGCTCTTCTCATTCAGTCTAAACCCAAGCGGTTCGATCAAATGAAGCCTGGTATTCGTCGCCACACAGGTACGGCCGATATTCCCGGTATTTGCCGGTATTTCCGGTTCAAACAGTACAATATTCAGCATTTGATATCTCCTTTAGTGTTGCTCTTTTTCCTCTGCCGCTTTCTGGGCACGTAATCTCGTAACGAATCGTTCCAGACGTCCTATAGCTTCCTTTAAGTCTTCAAGTGAATATGCATAAGAAATTCTAAGGAAGCCTTCACCACACTCGCCAAAAGCGGTTCCGGGAACAGAAGCCACCTTTTCTTCCTCCAGGAATCTCGTCGCAAACTCTTCCGATGTCATTCCAAATTCTTTAATGCACGGGAAAATATAAAATGCTCCATACGGTTCAAAGCACTCTAATCCCATTCGCTTAAATTCATGTACAAGATACCGTCTTCTCTGATTGTATGCTTCTCGCATTTTCTTTACTTCTTCACGACAATTGCGAAGTGCTTCCACTGCTGCATACTGACTGGTCGTCGGCGCACACATGATAGCGTACTGATGGATCTTGGTCATCTGGGAAATGATGTTAGCCGGTCCGCAGGCATATCCGAGTCTCCATCCGGTCATCGCAAATCCCTTCGAAAATCCATTTACGAGAATGGTTCTCTCTTTCATTCCCGGGAAACTTGCAATGGATACATGATCTCCCATATAACTTAATTCTGAATAAATCTCATCCGACAAGACATAAAGATCATGTTTGATCACTACATCAACAATTGGTTTTAAATCTTCTGCTGTCATGATCGCTCCTGTCGGGTTATTCGGAAACGGCATCACCAGGATCTTGCTCTTCGGAGTAATTGCTGCTTCCAGTTCTTCTGCTGTCAGTTTGAACTGATTTTCATTCTTAAGCGGAATCACAACCGGAACTCCATCTGCCATAACCGCACACGGAAGGTAGGATACATAACACGGCTGCGGAATCAATACTTCATCGCCCGGATCCAGCATAGCGCGGAACATCATATCGATTGCCTCACTGCCTCCTATGGTTACCAGTACTTCATCATTTGGTTCGTAGTCAACATTTACTCTGTCTCTCAAATAATTGGTAATCTCAACCTTAAGTTCCTTAAGTCCTGCATTGGACGTATAAAATGTCCGTCCCCTTTCCAATGAATAGATACCTTCCTCACGAATTCTCCACGGTGTATCAAAGTCCGGTTCACCAACTCCGAGAGAAATAGCATCTTTCATTTCATTTACAATATCAAAAAATTTACGAATACCTGACGGCTGCAATTGTACTACTTTCTGTGATAATGGATTTCTCATTACGGTGTCACCAACATCCTTTCTGCCTTCTTCTGCGGTACCATGATCGTTCCGTGATCCTTATACTTCTTCAAAATAAAATAAGTAGAAGTTCCGACAATGGATTCAATCGGTGCCAGTTTTTCTGAAACGAACTGAGATACTCCCTTCAGTGTCCATCCTTCCAGAATAACCATCAGGTCATATCCGCCGGAAATCAGATAAACTGCTGTTACTTCCGGGAAATTGTAGATTCTCTCTGCAATCTTATCGAATCCCTGATCTCTTTGCGGTGTAACTCTTACCTCAATCAGTGCAGTGATCATATCAGAACCTGCTTTATCCCAGTCGATGATGGTATGATATCCACAAATAATTTTCTCGTTTTCCATAGCAGAAATTTCGTTTGCTACGGTCACTTCATCTGTCCCGAGGAGAATCGCAAGTTCTCCTAAGTCCGCTTTACTGTTACGTTCAATATAATTTAAAATCGCTCTTCTAGTCTCTTTCGTCTCCATAATTATATCCTCCAGAATTTCCTTATAAATTCAAGTACGCCTCGGCGTACTTGCTGAGAGGTGCGCGTCATGCTTTGCATAACACAATACATCTGCGCACCTCTGCAATCCGCCGGAGGCTTTATCTTGGCAGGAGATTTGGCTCCCACCAAGACATATTTGTCGCAACTCACCACATATAGAGGTGGGAGTCTTATCTTCTTTCAAGATAAATCTTCGAACACAACTCTTCCTAAACTAAAATCTTAGCCAGTTCATCCGGTGCAGGGCGGTCAAGATACCTCTTTTCCCCATGATTATGGATGATTCTTTCACGGCCCGCCGTTGTATGTCCAATAACAACAGCCGCCATACCTTCCCTTGTAAGCGCATCTGCCAACTCTTCTCCTCTTGGCGTTACCGCCAGAATACTTCCGGTACCGGTAAGCTGATAAGGATTGAGATGAAAATATTCACACACTTCGATTGTTTCCTGCTTTACTGCGATTCTCCGCATATCTATGTCAAGGCCGATGTCGGCGCCTTCCGCAAGATTCCAGAGAGCCGCAAGGATTCCTCCGTCCGCAATCTGATGCATGGCAGATACGCCTATGGCATCAGCGGCTTTCATTTCCTGAAGAGAAAAAATGTCTTTCGTATAGGACATGATTTTATTCAAAAATACCGGTGCAAAGTGCTTTTCCAGTACTTCCCTTCGGGCTTCTAATATTCTTAATGTACCTTCAAGCCCCGCAAAACCAATCTGAACGATTTCCTGATCTGCCTTTGCATCGCAGCTTCTTATCAAATGTGATACGGTTCCTACCGCTGTAACATTTACAATCGTCGTCTGAATTCCCGGCACATTCTGCGCCTCCGCTGACAAAAGCTCCAGTCCGTACCTGCCCGCCGCAAACGCCGCGGCTTGCATCATCGCCTTCAACCTCGATTCATAGGCAAATTCCGGGAGAAGGATCTGAATATTGACTCCTTTCGGCACGGCACCTCTTGAGCCTAAAGCATTTGCCGCCTGCGCCATCGCAAAGACACACAGTGTCTTCTCATTTCCGTAAAGTGAAACGCTTGCAGACAGTACCTTTTCCCCTTCAGCGCAGGAAACTCCATAACAGCATTCCGCCTGTGACGGTAAAAACAGAGCCACCTGCCCGTCTGTATTCAGTTGTTTTAGAATGGACCGTCTGTACACGGTCTGCGATACCTTTCCTGGCTGCATCTGTTACTGTCCTTCCCCGGAACCACTCTCCAGTGCCTTTGCTTCACCGATTGCGCTTTGAATCTTGGATTCATCCTGAGATGAAATAGCTGCTTTCACCTTCTCTGATGCTTCTGCATTTTCTGAAGCAGTTCCGACTTTTACTTTCACCACCGAAGCATTATATGTACTGTTATTGATAACATCCCGGCTGACTTCCTGTCCATTTTCATAGACAACCTTCCAAAGTCTCGCTGTCCGCCCATTAATCGGAGTACCTTCTTCCTTCATAGAGCCTACCTCGCTCTCCGGGTCTTCTACATATTTCTTCGTATATTCTGTTCTTTCCAGAGTCTCACTCTCAAATTCTACCGAGTGACCTTCTGCTCTCGTATCTTTTCCATAAATGTAAAACCGCAGATTGTTATTTCCATCCACGTACCCTTCTATCAAAATTGGGGTATCATAATTATTCTTAAAGCGAAAATCCTTCACGCCTTCCGCAATCGCCGCATCCCTTGAAGGATCTACATAATTCACGATCATCGAATGTGCGTAGCGCTCCAACACTTCAAGTTCTGAATAGAGCACTGCATTATAAAGCGTCGTAGAGACCTGACAGAGACCCCCACCTATACTTTGCACGACCTGACCATTCTCATAGGCACTTCCCGAAACGTATCCATTTTCTTCCGTATAAGGTGCAAGAGACTGTTCCACCGAGATTTCTTCTCCCGGCATCAAAAGCGTTCCGTCAAGAATCTCTGCCGCTCTGGTAATGTTCTTAAGACGCGCTCCATATCCGGCCTGAGTAGAATAAGAGCCAAGTTCATCCTGGATCGTCTCAAGATCGGTTCTCTTTATAGTCGGCTCTTCCGACACCTGAACCAGCTCCATCACAATCTCCTGATATTTCCATTCCTTATTTAGATATTGTTCCAGATTCTTGAGTGAATCTTCAATCTGAATCTTATTCCCTGCCACTTCGTCCGTAATCTCGAATCCGGAACCCTTATGCGTGATTGTTGCATTCACAGCACGCAATTCCATAGGAAGTGCTTTCTCTGTAAGAACTGCCTTCGCCGTCTCTTCATCCAGCTGATACTGATCATCAAGCACAAGTTTATTCTTTTCCAGCTTTCGAATCTGCAGAAATCTTGCGAGGACTGACCCTTCCTTTCCATATGAGAGAGCTTCTTCCACCAGCTGTTCCACATCCTTCATCCGGATTCCAAGTTCTGCAAGTGTCGTATCGACTGCTTTATCTCCAAGAGCCAAAGTCACTTTGAGCTGCCCGTATTCTTCGAGCTTCTTATTCACAGCAGCCTTAGCCTGTGCTTTCGTCATCTGCGATACTTCCACTTTACCTATATAAATATTGTCGTAAATCTTCTCTTCGTCTGTTTTATTCACGTATCGGTAAAGAAGGCAATACACCACAATCCCTGCAAGCAGAATACATACAGCCAGATATGTGCCCAACTGAATCATTCTTTGCTTTTTTCTCTGCCGCGCCTTCTTGCTTAAACGAGGTTTTCTTCTGCGCTTTGGCATCGCCATTTCCCCTTTTTCACTTCTTGTTCCATTAAAATCCGTATTTATACTAAATACGGAAGAACCATGGTAACCAGCATGGCCGCGATTACGACCAGAATAATCACCGCTGCCACCCTCTGTGTATTCTTTCGGTTAAACATTCTTTTATCACCTCTAAAAGCGTATTTCCTTTCATTTTATACTCTTTATTGTATTTTTGCAAGATAATCAATATGATTTTTCATCACCATTTCACAACCGGTTTTTCGGCGATTATTGATTCACATTGTAAACAAACGCCTGATGATTCAGCGGGCTTCGGTTTTGATAATCAAACAGAAGCAAAACGTCTTTCCTGCTCATATCGCCGGTTACATCGAATGTAAATTTTTCAAGATGCGTCATCTTTCTGATTTGGCGACGGTCATAACTCTCATACCCGGTAAGAATACGATGCTCTTTTGCCTCGAGATCATAGAATTCCTTCTCTGTTTCTTTTGATATCCTCTCATCTTCCGCAAAATCCGGACGGTTCTTTGCGTTTTCCCGTAAATAATAATCCAGAGTAAGAAGCTGTCTGTATTCTTCCAAATGTTCTTCATCCATCTCAAACGCAAAATCCAGAAGGATTTCATAGCGGGCGGCGCGGGCATGATTTACCTGATCCAGATTCCGTTTTTCATAATAAACACTCAGCTTTTCAAAAAATGCAAACGGACTTTCAAATAACCGGATCAGATACGGCAAAGTATAGCAGAACTGTCTGCTGTTATAATATACTTCCACCATTTCTTCGATTCCTTTAAGGCGGAGCGTATCATCATACGGAAGCCACTTTGTGTGAAGGACTTCGTAAGGTGGAAGACTTTTATTTACCAGCTCATATTCTCCTTTATGTTCTTCCATATAGGACCCCTTCAGGACTTTGAGAAATCCGAGCTGAAGCTGCTCCGGCTCCAGTTCATATACATCGTTAAAAGAACGTCCAAAGCTCTCATAATCCTCATAAGGCAGTCCTGCGATCAGATCCAGATGCTGATGAATATTCCCGAAGGTATTGATCTCTTTAACAATTCTTGCCACCTCTTCAAACCGCATCGTACGATGAATCTCCCGGATTGTTGCGGGATTCGTTGACTGGACTCCGATTTCCAGCTGTATCAGTCCCGGACGCATCCGGCTCATCAGCTCAAGCTCTTCTTCATTTAACAAATCTGCCGAAACTTCAAAATGAAAATTCGTAATTCCGTTATCATGCTCCATAATATAAGTCCATACTGCCATCGCATGATCGTGCTTACAGTTAAATGTCCTGTCTACAAATTTCACCTGCGGCACCTTATGGTCGAGCAAAAACTGCAGCTCTTTTTTCACAAGGTTCAAATCACGAAATCTTAGGCATTTGTCTACCGACGACAAGCAGTAACTACAAGAGAATGGACACCCCCTGCTGGATTCATAATAAATAATCTTGTGTTCAAAATCTTTTATATTATGATATACAAAAGGGACCTCGCTTAAATCCATCACAGAACGCCACCCATTTTCACAAATCTGTTTTCCAGCCTGCATAGTCCGATACGTAATCCCGCTTACTTTTTCAAGCTCTACGGTCTGAGTGCGTGAATGTTTCTCATAATAGCGTACAAGTTCCAGAAATGTCTGTTCTCCTTCCCCTTTCATCACTCCGTCCACTTCTTGTAGACGCTCAAGCACGTCTTTTGCGTCATAAGAAACTTCCGGCCCGCCAAGCCACAAAATGACTTTCGGAAGGATTTTACGAATTTCACGCACGATTTCCTCCACATAGAGCAGATTCCAGATATAACATGACAGGCAGAGCATGTCCGGTTTTTTCTTATAAATATCCCGCAAAATCTCATCTGCCTGCTGATTGATCGTATATTCTGCGATTTCAATCTCCTGATATTTTTCTGTATGTTCTTCCTGTAAATGCTTCTCGGCATATGCTTTCAGACTATAAACTGCCAGATTAGAATGAATGTATTTTGCATTAATCGCAGCCAACAATATTTTCATAATCCGCCTCCTAGTATCATTCTTCGTTATTATCCACTATATAGCAAAATGTGGAATTTGTAAAACCTTGAAAGAGAATTGATTTTTTTATGTAAACTGATTATTATATAACTATCTAAACATTTAGGAAAAGGAGCATCAATATGCAGACAACAGAATGGATAAAAGACTACGAAAGTTTCGAAGCAGTTACCCGTAAATTTTACGCCGGCGACGTAACTATTCCTGAATATAAAAAATTTTCCGGCGGATTCGGAAGCTATGCCCAGCGCGGCGGCAAGGCAAACATGCTTCGTCTCCGTATGGCAGGCGGCAAGGTCACTAAGGAAAAGCTTGGATTCGTTGCCGAAGCAATTAAAAAGTATAACATTAACAAGGTACATTTCACCACATGCCAGACGATCCAGCTGCACAACCTGGATGCAGATGCCGTTTGTGAGCTTTCCGTCGCAGCACTCGATTACGGAATCGTAACCCGTGGCGGCGGTGGAGATTTCCCGAGAAATGTTATGGTTTCCCCGCTGAGCGGTGTAGAAAAGGAGGAATATTTTGATGTTCTTCCTTATGCAAATGCTGCCGCTGATTTCCTTTTGGAATATATTAAAACCGTAAAGCTTCCTCGTAAATTAAAGGTATGTTTCTCAAATTCTCCGGCAAACGAGCCCCACGCAACTTTCCGTGATCTTGGTTTCTGCGCAAGGGAAGACGGAAAATTCGACGTTTACTGCTCAGGCGGTCTTGGAAATAATCCGAAGATGGGTGTCAAAGTTGCGTCAGAAGTAGAACCGGATCAGGTTTTATATTACATTGAAGCAATGGTCCGCTTTTTCACCACTTACGGGAATTATGAAAACCGTGCAAAAGCCAGAACCCGTTATATCCAGGATGTTCTCGGAGACAAATTTGTAGCAGCATTCCAGGAAAAATTAGAAGACGCCAAAAACGAATGTCCGGATCTTACGCTTCATGTCGAACCCGATAAGAACAGCAAATGTGGTGATGGTTCAGCCTGCTCATCTTCTCGCGCGATCCCGCAGAAGCAGGACGGACTATATGCTGTCAAATATCATCCTATTGGAGGATGCCCGGCTCCTGAAAGACTGATTGCACTTTCTGAAGCCATGAACGAAATGGATGGCGTGGAAATGAGACTGACTCCGGACGAAGGTGCTTACATTATCAACTGTACCGGAAAAGAAGCAGAAAAAATTCTTGAGATTACCTCCGACAGCGCCCAGACTCTGTTCGAGTCTTCCGTTGCCTGCATCGGTGCTTCCATCTGCCAGGTTGGTGTACGCGATTCTCAGGCACTGCTTCACACACTCGTTGAAGAATCCCAGAAATGGAACATTGCCGATGGAGTTCTTCCTCAGATTCACATTTCCGGATGTCCTTCTTCCTGCGGTACACACCAGATCGGCAAGATCGGTTTCCGCGGCGGTATGAAGAAAGTGGACGGCAAACCGGTTTCCGCTTTTGTAATGACAGTAAACGGTGAAGACGAAGCCGGCAATGAGCGTTTTGGCGAACAGCTTGGTACGATTCTCGAAACGGATATCCCAGCATTCTTTAAGGATTTGAGCGACGAAATCAGCAGTACAGGTATGGGTTATAACGACTGGTACGCTGAAAATCCAGAGCGTCTGAAGAAAATTGCAGCAAAATATTTATAGAAATAGAACAGTTCATCCACGAGCTATTGACTTTTTGGGGAAAATACGTTAAAATTAAGTCTCGTGCAGCCGGGGTGTTAGCGGTACCCTGTACCTACAATCCGCTATAGTGGGGGTGATGCTGTGCCGAGGGCTTTCTCTTGTCAAAGCCGCCTCTGGTTTGAGGCGTTGATATTTGGGTCTTACGCGGCGGGACTCTGTGAACCGTGTCAGGTCGGGAACGAAGCAGCACTAAGCAGATGTTTCCGGGTGCCGTAAGGTAGCCTGGGTTGAGTTTTCAGCCAGAGTACCGTTTGGGGGGAGATTGTTCGACGCACAGCGCACGAAAAAAATTAATCTTTTCTGGCACTATCGCTTGACTTTCCCCCAATAATCATCTACGCTATTATTTATAAGAATACACTTGTATGCAGATTCGTTCGTTTGATTAGCATACAACTAGTATATCAAGGAGGTTATTACGATGTACGCAGAATTTGATGACACTTTAGTAACAGGGAATGAGATGATCGACTCTCAGCACAAAGAATTGATCGACAAAATCAACGATTTATTAAAGAGCTGTGAGCAGAGCAGTGGAAAAGTAACCGCTACACAGACATTAGGTTATCTCGCAGATTACACAGATTTCCATTTCTCAGCAGAAGAAAAGCTTCAGGAAGAGATTGGTTATCCGGGAATTGAAGAGCACAAGAAGAAACATGAAGAACTTCGCCAGGTAGTAACTGAACTTCACGCTATGCTTGAAGAAGAAGAAGGACCTTCAGAAGCTTTCGTAGCTCAGGTTCAGAAGAACGTTGTTGACTGGCTCTACAACCACATCAAAGGATTCGACCGTTCTGTAGCTGAATACAAGAACATGGCTCTGAATAACGAAAAGCTGTAAGATACATAAGATAAATCTCTGATTGGAAGCTATACTTTCCAGTCAGAGATTTTCTTTTTCTTCCAGCCTTTTGCACTTTTGCTTTTCACGTAATTCTTTAAAAAAACCTTTCATCATAAGAGAGCATTCTTCTTCCAGCACCCCTGTCTCCAGTTCTACCTGATGGTTGAATTTTGCCACCTGAAGAAGATTCAATATCGAACCTGCGCATCCCGCTTTCGGATTCATGCATCCCACGACCACTCTCTTTACACGTGCCTGCACAATCGCCCCTGAGCACATCTGACACGGCTCCAGCGTTACATATAAAGTACAATCTTCCAGTCTCCAGTCTCCCATTTTACGGCTTGCTCTCTTAATCGCCAGCATTTCCGCATGCGCAAGAGGGTTCTTATCGGTCGTTCTGCGATTATAACCACGTCCGATTATTTTCCCCTCATAGACAATCACGCAGCCGATTGGGACTTCCTCAATCTTCCATGCCTTTTTCGCCTGACGTATCGCTTCTTTCATATATTTTTCATCATCAGTAAGTTCCTTTTTCATTCTCTTCGCTCCTTGTTTTCACTACATTACTGATTTCACGGCACCAGTACCCAAAATTTTCATCCGCACTTTTCTCTTCTTTGGTCAGTTCGATTTCTCCTTCATCAGGTTTCATAAACTGACGGAATCCAAATGCGGCAGCTGCCATCTCTTCACGCGGATGATAGATTCCGGGAACCCCGAGCCAACATCTTCCGTCCTTTTTAAACGAAACCAGATGGTGGTAATTATGATATCCGTGAAGTAAAAAATGATTGTTTGCAAGCCTCCATTCCTTTCTGGGGAGCTGCACCATATTCTGACGGGAAATCTTGAATATCCGGTCTTTGTAAACATTTTTCTTTATTTCAGGTTCCGGTTCTGTACTTGTAGATGGATCCGGCATCTCTGGTGCTTCCGGCTGCCCTGATAATTCCAGCTCCATCGCTTCTTCTGTTTTCTCCGGTGTTTCTATTTCCCCCGATTCTTCTGGTTGCTTTGACGATTCCATATCCATCGATTCTTTTGAAGGTTCCGGCGGTTCGATTCTTTTCGGTTCTCCCGATTGCCCCGGAAGTTCTATGTTCTTCGGCAAGTCAGGTTTCTCCGGCGCTTTCTCCCACTTTCTTCTTTCCACATCTTCACCGGATTTCATCTCTTCTACATTGAACTGATGCTCATTCCACACGGCTGCATACCATTCATAGCCCCTTGCTCCCCGCTTCCGAATAATCAGTCCTTCTAATTTTCCAAAGATTTCTTTCCCGCCCACATCTTCTGCGGTAAACATCAGACGGTATCCAAACACCGGCTTTGTACCCTGGATTTCTCCCATCGCGATTCCTATTACCTGCTTATCAACCAGATAAAAAGGAAAGACTTCCAACGCCTGATTACCTTTCACCGGAAATCCCTGTCCATAAATCTGAATCACTGCAGAATCATCTGTTTCTTCTACCCGAACGAATCCTACATTCCTGATTCTCTTTCCATTTTGATACTCATATAAATATCGAATAAATTTTTTCATAATCAGAGTACACTCCTTTAAAAACGTGCCTACTCTAATCTATTCAAAAGTTCTTACTAAAATACCTATAAAAGTGCCGTAAGTTCCTGATATAAGCGTTTCGCATAACTGTCCGTCATTCCACAGATATAATCTGTGACAAGTAAAAGTCTGAGATACAGTTTCTCCTCCTCGCTTTTTCCCTTGCTGTGGAAATAATATGCGCTTTTATAGTTATCTGATATAAAAGAAATAATTCTCTTATCAATCGTCCCCGGCTCCTCGTAGGGATTATCAAACTTCATCACTGCGCCGGCAAACTTCTCCATCAGGAAATTCAGAATCACCGACTCTTTCATCTCCATCTTGTAAATCTGTGGTGACGTAAAAACTTCACGATATGCCAGATTACCTAACAAATCCATCAGTTTTTCCGCATATGTGCCAAAGAAAATATCATGTTCAAATCTTCCATCCATGATTGCATCGTAATTAGATGTAAACCCAAAAGTTGCACAATTAATCAAAAATCCCTGTACACGGACGATCCAGTTCTTTACGGCATACTCCTCCAGCTTTCTTTCTCCCCGTTCTTTTCCGCGTAAATAAAATCTGTCCAATTCATTTAGCGCATCGAACGGACTATATTCCTCTGCAAAAGCTTCTCTTAACGCGGAAAGTTCCTCCCTTAATTTATGGAACGAAATAAATCCTTTGATAAATGCATCTTCTATATCTGCTGTTTTATACGCAATATCATCGGCCGCCTCAAGGATAAAAGTAAGGGGATGACGTTTCCCTTCGGTGCCGGTTTCCCGCTGGACTTTCTCGAAAATTTCCCTGTCGGCGTAATAATATCCTAATTTCTTGTCTTTGATATTACTGCTCTTTGAATCAATCTCCAACGACGAAACCGGATATTTAATGATCGTTCCAAGAAGCGCATAGGTCAGGTTCATTCCCCATTCATCCACCAGATAATGCAGCTTTGTCACCAGACGAAGCGCCTGTGCATTTCCTTCAAAATGATACAGATCTTCTCTCATCTGCGGTTCCAGAATATCTGCCGCACTTTTCCCGCAAAATTCTAATCCTTCAAGATGGCTTTCAAACCATTCCCGAATGGCAAGCTCTCCGAAATGTCCAAACGGAGGGTTCCCAATATCGTGAATGAGACCTGCACACTGAAGGATACTGCAGATATCTTCTTTCATTTTCGGTGTAAATTCAGGATCTTTTCCGTAAGCCAGTATATTTTCCCCAATATTCTGTCCCAACGATTTTGCAAAAGACGATACTTCCAATGAATGGGTAAGCCGTGTCCTGATAAAATCACTTTGATCCAGCGGGAAAACCTGGGTCTTATCCTGAAGCCTTCTAAAGGATGCGCTTCCTATAATCCTGTGATAATCTTTTTCAAATTCACTTCGCAAATCCGTAGATTTAACAGAACCGGCACGATGTACACTCTGCCGGTTCCTTTTTGCTGATAAAAGTTTATTCCATTCCATAACATTCCTCTGTCATTAATCCAGATAAATTGGCGGTTCATAGTCCTTTCCAAGAGATGCTTTCTTTCTCTCTTCAAATCCAAGGAATGCCCATTCTGTCATATCTGTCCACTTATGATCTTTACGATCATAAACCTGAACATATCCGATTCGCTTTGGATGCATACGCACGCTGTTCGTCTGATATTCATGACCTGTGTATGGATTCACATCACCATTTACAAGGTCTTCATCCTCATCGGCACGCTTCTTGATCGGCTGGAAATCCTTCCTGTCATGATGCCTGTCATCTCTTCTCGGTGTAGAAATTATCTTCGAAATCTTTGAGAACGGTGAAGACTTATGCTCCGTCTTCGGTTCTTCTTTGACAACTTCTGCTTTAGCCTTTACCGGTTCCTCGACCGGCTTCTCGTCTTCCTGATCGGCTTCTCCAGAAGACTCTGCTACAGTTTCTTCGTATACAGGGGAAAACTCTTCCTGAGGTTCAGGGACCGGTTCTTCTGATACATCTGCCGGTTCTTCTTCCTGAGCCGCTTCCTCAACTGCCTCGTCTGCAGGCTTTGCACTTTCTTCCTGTACTTCTTCAGAAGTTTCTGTCATTTCTGCTTTCATTGCCTCTTGTGCTTCATCTGCCACGTCAGAGGACGTTTGTTCAGTAAATGTTTCCGTTTCGTTCTGTACTTCTTCGACAGCTTCCTCTACCGGTTCACTCTCTCCATGTGTGGCAATCATATCAACAATCTCGCCTACCGTAATCTCTCTTTCTGCTTCTTTTGCTTCAACGCGGGCTGCCTTTTTCTCCTTCTTTGCTGCAAGCTTATCCAGCTCTTTACTTGTCGGCGGCACTTCCTCAATTACAGAAGCCTTCTCTGCTTCTACACTTGCTAAAATACTGAGTTGGAACGAGCATCCCAGAATATCTGCGATCATTCGCATATCCTGCTCCTGAAAATTATCTCTGCCAAGGCGCTGTGTCAGATTCTGTCTGGACATCTTCTTGCCCGTTCTCTCTTCAATCTGCTCTGCCAGCTCCTTAATCGTCATGCCTTTTCTGCTTAAAACAATCTTAACCTGCTCCCCAAATGTGAGACTTAACATGTTTCCTTCTCCTCCTTATTAATTTAGAACCTTTTTCCCTATTTTTTATTGTAGCAAATGAAAAATTATCCGTCAACAGTCGTCAATTTTTTCTTCATAAAATTTACTTTTTTATTTCTCTAGATGATGGCTGATACTAGAGGACGGGTAACTCCATCTCCTAGTACCAGCCACCGTCTCCCCGTCCGACCACCCCTGCGATTTCAACAACTTTTTCCCAGATTTCAATCTTATTATGGACATGATTTACAAATTATAAATTTTTCATAAAAATATGTTTGACAAATCTTTGCCCCCGTGTATAATTAGGGATATCCAAAAACAAGGGCGTTTTCCAAACACGGAAAGCGCCTTTTTTTCTTAGGAAAGGGAGGGTGTATTATGAAGAAACTGGAAATCATTATCCAGCCCGAAAAGTTGGAAGATCTGAAAGCCATACTCGACGCTTCCAATGCAAATGGTGTTATGATCAGTAATATCATGGGGTACGGAAATCAGAAGGGCCACAGGAAAATTTACCGCGGTGCTGAATACAGCGTAAATCTTCTTCCTAAAGTAAAAGTCGAAACAGTTGTCGAGCCATCTGTAGCTGAATCTCTTATTCAGAAAATTGTCGAAGAAATTCAGACCGGTGCATATGGCGATGGTAAAATTTTCGTGTACGAAGTCGAAGATGCTGTTCGAATCCGTACCGGTGAGCGTGGTACCGCAGCTCTTTAAAAATCAGGTTCAAGAAAAATTCATATATGTTATCAATGGGGATAGCTGAGCCAAAAGTGCTTCAGGTATCCTTTTTTGATAGCTGAAAGAGGAGGTAGTATTATGGGATTATCAACATTAATCGAAAGCGGAATGGAAGCCTCAGCTGCAACTGAGCTTCTGCTGAACGTCGTATGGACACTTTTAGGTGCAGTTCTGGTATACTTCATGCAGGCCGGATTTGCAATGTGTGAGGCCGGTTTCACAAGAGCCAAAAACACAGGTAACATTTTAATGAAAAATATGATGGACTTCGTACTTGGAAGCCTTTTCTTCTTTGTATTTGGTTTCGCGATCATGCATGGACCCGATTGGAACGGAATTATCGGAAGCGCCGGCTTTATCGATCCTACCAAACTTGCCGATGTGGACGGACTCTTTAACGGACTTCCGATTGGCGTATTTATCATTTTCCACACCGTATTCTGCGCAACCGCAGCAACAATCGTTTCCGGCGCAATGGCAGAACGTACAAAATTTGTTTCGTACTTACTTTACAGCGCTGCAATCAGCATCTTCATTTACCCTGTATCCGGTCACTGGATCTGGGGCGGCGGATTCCTCTCTCAGATGGGATTCCACGATTTCGCAGGCTCCACAGCAGTACATATGGTCGGCGGTATCTGCGCACTCGTAGGTGCTAAAATTCTTGGACCTCGTATTGGAAAATACGGAAAAGACGGAAACGTAAAAGCGATTCCTGGGCATAACCTTCCAATCGCAGCACTCGGAGTATTCATCCTCTGGTTCTGCTGGTTCGGATTCAACTGCGGTTCCACAACAGCAGCCACAACAAACATCGGTGACATCGCAATGACCACCAACCTCGCAGCCGCAGCTGCAACTTTAGTAGCACTAATCGTAACCTGGGTCCGCTACGGCAAACCAGATGTATCCATGACATTCAACGGATCCCTTGCCGGATTAGTTGCCATCACAGCCGGATGCGACTGCGTAAGCAACTACTCAGCAATCATCATCGGAGCTATCGCCGGAGCACTCGTAGTATTCTCCGTAGAATTCTTCGATAAAGTAGCAAAAATCGATGACCCGGTAGGTGCCATCAGCGTTCACGGAGTCTGCGGAGCAACAGGAACCCTCCTTACAGGAATCTTCTCCCCAGACTACAGCTTTACCCCCCAGCTCATCGGTGTAGCAGCAACAGCCGCCTTCGTATTCGTAATGGCATTTATCATCTTCACCCTCATCAACAAAACCGTAGGCCTCAGAGTTACCAAAGAAGAAGAACTCGACGGTCTCGACATCCACGAACACGGTTGCTCCGCCTACGCCGACTTTAACTTTCGTCTATAGCCGGACGAGCTAAAATGGAAAAAAGCCTGCAAAATCATGCTCGCATGATTTCGCAGGCCTTTTTCCATTTTAGTGAGTGGCAAACGCGACCTTGGAAAGCCGCAGGTTTTCCAAGGTTCTCGTCCGGCGCACTAAATCATTCAACCAACAAACTCCCTCCCCCTCAAACTCACTGGCGCTTCCAGTTGCCAGTGCCACTCATTCCCCTTAAGCCACTTCTCCTCTCTCCCCATTCACTTTCACAATATAGATACCGGTCCTCCGCTTTTTCGGCTTCACTGATTCATCCTAGTTAAAAAATTTTTGTGCTTTTTCACCACATTCCAAAAAAGGGCAATGTCTGCATTCCACAAACATTGCCCTCAAAATTACATTTTTAAATCTATTCAGTTAATCAACCGTTTTCTTCAATTCCACCGATCTCATTTGAAGCTTCTCTCAAAGGTCTCCCTACCATTTCTTATTTTTTAAAACGATCACCGATTTCGGTCCCATCATAAGTGACAGTATGCCGTCCGTCACCACATATTCGTCAAAGGACCCAATATAGCCACCCTCATAAGAATACATGATTCTCGCCATGTTGGAGCCTTCTTTTACTTCAACAGGTGTCACATCTACATGAATCTCGCGCAGCGCATTTCCACTGTTAATGATGACAACAATCTGCTCATCCCCCCAGAATCTTCCATATGCAAGAAGGTCATGCTCCCATTTGAGCATTTTGATCGATCCGATCTTAAGTGAGAGATTCTCTTTGTGAATACGGATCATGTCCCGATAGAAGGCAAGCATTTCTTTATCTTCGCGTCCCCATGGATAGGTCCTTCTGTTATCCGGATCTGTGAAACCACAGACTCCGGCTTCATCGCCATAGTAAAGTGTAGGAGCTCCGACCCAGGTCATCTGCATCACAATCGCGGCACGCATAATGGACGGATCTACCCCTGTATTCGCCGCTTCCGACCCTAAGACAGCCACCCTTCCCACCTTGTGGTTTGTTCTTGTAAGGAAACGGGAATGATCGTGATTCGAGAGTTGGTTCATAGCCGTCTGAAGTGACGGAGTCATCATGCAGGCCATATGATGCTTCATCGAATTTACAAAGTTATCTGCATTTCCCAAAAGGTCTTCCCGGAATTCATCGCTGTGCTTCTCCATCCCGGTAAGGAACCATGTAATCGGCTCCATAAATGCATCATAATTCATGACTGTATCCCATTCATCGCCTTCCAACCACTCACTCGGATCACCGTAATGTTCTGCCAGAATCAGTGCGTTTGGATTGGCTTCTTTTACTACTTTCCGGAATTTCTTCCAGAATTCATGGTTATACTCATTACTTCTTCCAAGATCGGCTGCCACATCAAGGCGCCATCCGTCTACATTATACGGAGGAGAAACCCATTTTTTCGCCACATCAAGGATGTATTCTTCCAGTTCTTTTGAATCTTCATAATTCAGTTTCGGAAGTGTGTTATGTCCCCACCATCCATCGTAAGACTCATTCTGCGGCCACTGACTGTCATCGGTATTGTGGAATAAGAAATAATTCCTGTATGGGCTTGCTGCACTCATATACGCACCGGACTCATATCCATCCGCCTTTTCATAGATCATCTCGCGGTCCAGCCATTTGTTAAACGAACCACAGTGGTTAAATACACCATCGATAATGATCCGCATTCCCCGGCGGTGAATCTCTTCCACCAATTTAATAAAGAACTGGTTGCTTGCCTCTAAGTTCTCCTTATCTGTTGTGCGGATCCGGTATTTTTCCGCGTTATGATTACTCTTCTCTCCGGGCTCCAGAAGTCTGCCCCCATCCTTCACAATCTTGCCGACGTGCGGATCGATATAGTCATAATCCTGCGTATCATATTTATGATTAGAAGGTGAAACAAATAACGGATTACAGTATACCACTTCCACGCCAAGGCTCTGAAGATAATCAAGCTTATCCATCACGCCCTGAAGATCCCCGCCATAGAAATCGCGCACATCCATCGGCTGCGGATAACGATACCAATCATCCACTTTCTGTACCTGTTCGCCTATATAGAAATATTCCCCTGTCTGAACATCATTGGACGGATCTCCATTGCAGAAGCGGTCTGTATAAATCTGATACATCACCGCTCCTTTTGCCCACTCAGGTGTGGAAAATCCAGGTACAATTCTGAAATCATAGAATTCTGCATGATCATCCCTTGGTCCCCAGAGATTATAATAGCAGATTTCCTGATCTTTTTTAATTTTAAAGTAATATCTGAATTCTTCTTTTTCAAGATGCCAATCAATACAGTAATAGTCAAACGCTCCTTTTGAGAGCATTTTATTCATCGGAAATAGCTCTTCTCCGATGCACATCTGTACCTCATCCACATCGTCCTTTGCTGTCCGGAACCACAGCTGTATCCATTCGTCTTCTTCCGGCTCTGGCGGCGATACGTAGGCTTCCGTACCGTCACAAAACAATGCATCTTTCTTCATGTCGTTCCCTCAACTCCTAGTCAAATAATGCTTCAAATTCTTCTCTTGTAATCTTCTCTTTCTGAAGAAGAAGTTCTGCGCAGGCATTTAACACAGATTCATGCTCTTTAATAATCTGTTTTGCCTCGGCATAACATTCATCAATGATTCGTTTTACTTCTGTATCAATCTCTGATGCGATCTGTTCTCCGTATGTCCTTGAAGAATGTGTAAGATCTCTTCCCAGGAATACTTCGTCACTGTCATTATCATAATTTACAAGGCCCAGTGCTTCTGACATACCGAACTTCGTTACCATGGATCTCGCATACGCAGTTGCCTGCTTGATATCCTGGGAAGCTCCGGTTGTAATGTCATCAAATACCATCTCTTCTGCAGCTCTTCCTCCGAGTGCGACCGTGATATCCTGAAGCATCTTACCTCTGGTGTTGAACATCTCATCTTTTTCCGGAAGAGGCATCGTATAACCTGCTGCCCCCTGACCTGTCGGAATAATAGAAACGCTGTATACAGGTCCCACATCCGGAAGCACATGGAACAGAATCGCATGTCCTGCTTCATGAAATGCGGTGATCCGCTTCTCTTTATCTGAAATCACACGGCTCTTCTTCTCCGCACCGATACCTACTTTTACAAATGCATGACGGATATCTGCCTGCTGCAGATAAACGCGTCCTTCCTTTGCAGCTGTGATTGCGGCTTCATTTAAAAGATTTTCCAGATCAGCTCCAGTAAATCCTGCAGTCGTCTGTGCAACCTGTTTTAAATCCACATCCTCTGCAAGCGGCTTACCTTTCGCATGTACCTGAAGGATCTCCAGTCTTCCCTGTACATCCGGGCGTCCTACTACCACCTTTCTGTCGAATCGTCCCGGGCGAAGGATCGCCGGGTCCAGAATATCCACACGGTTGGTTGCTGCCATCACGATGATTCCCTCATTCGGTCCGAAACCATCCATCTCTACCAGAAGCTGATTCAGCGTCTGTTCTCTCTCATCATGGCCGCCGCCCATTCCGGTTCCGCGTCGTCTTGCCACCGCATCGATCTCGTCGATAAAGACAATACACGGTGAATTATGCTTCGCATCCTCGAAGAGGTCTCTGACTCTGGATGCACCGACGCCGACAAACATTTCCACAAAGTCAGATCCGGAAATGGTAAAGAACGGTACCCCCGCCTCACCGGCTACAGCTCTTGCAAGTAAAGTCTTACCGGTTCCTGGAGGCCCCTCTAATAGGACTCCCTTCGGAATACGGGCTCCAACCTGAATATATTTCTTTGGATTTTTAAGGAAATCCACGATTTCTTCCAATTCTTCCTTCTCTTCCTTTAGTCCTGCCACCTGGCTGAATTTCACTTTATTCTCCGCCTCTGTGCTCATCTTCGCACGGCTTTTTCCGAAGTTCATCGCCTTCGCATTTGCTCCGCCCTGGCGATTCATCAGTGCGATGATCAGAACCATAGCCCCGATCATCATCAGTGTCGGGAACATGGTCGTCGCAAACCAGCTTTCCTGCGGCACAGCATCCACATAACATGCAACGTCATCATAAGAATCCAGAAGCTCCTGCACTTCATTTACATCTGTCACATTCAGTTCCAGAATCGTGCCATTATTTTTTTCAATTTTCAAAGTTCCATTCGGAGTAGCTTTGTCCGGTTTGATCTCTACACTCTTGATATCGTCGTCTTTTAAATCTTCTTTAAAATCCCGATAAGTATATACTTTTCCCTGCTTCTCAGCCTGGTTCATGAACCAGTATGCCCCAAACATCAGGACAGCGCAGAGGATAAGCACAAGACCGCCGGCTCCTCTAGTCTTATTATTTGTATTCAATGAATGCTCCTTCCACCATTACATCTCAACGCTTCCGATGTATGGTAAATTTCTATATTTCTGCGCATAGTCCAGGCCGAATCCTACCACAAATTCATCCGGTATATTGAATCCTACATAATCTACATGTACATCCTTCACACGGCGTTCCGGTTTGTCAAGAAGCGTACAAAGGCGCATGCTCTTCGGTTCTCTCTGTTTCAATATCTCAAGCAGATAAGAAAGTGTACGTCCCGAATCCACGATATCTTCCACAACGAGTACATCCTTTCCTTCCAACGTCTCATCCAAATCCTTCGCGATCTTTACAACACCGCTTGATGAAGTTCCGTCACCGTAACTGCTGACACTCATAAAATCCATGGAAACCGGCACAGTGATTCTCTTCGCCAGTTCACACATGAAGAAAACTCCGCCCTTCAGCACGCAGATCAGATGTACCTGCTTTCCGGCATAATCTTCACTGATCTTCTTGCCAAGTTCTGCTATTCTTGCATTTACTTCTTCTTCCGGTATTAAAACCTTAATCTTCTCTTCCATATAGAGTACCTCCATTTATTGTAATCTCTAAAACAGTCTTCGTCTGTTTCGTCACCTGATACGCCTTGCTCTGACGATATCCCACGATCCAGAGTATCTGATTTTTCTCAGCAATCAACGGAATCTCGTCACGCTTATCAGCAGGAATCTTTTCATCTATTAAATAGGATTTCAGTTTTTTCGACTTTCCTTCCTCATCAATTACAATCCTGTCTCCTGCCCGTCTCGTTCGTATGAAGACGTTCTCTTTTATTATATCATAGTCGAACCATTTCGTGTATGTTTTTTTCGGAATCCGGTCTAATCTTAATTCAATTGGAAGCTTCCTGCACGTTACCACCCATTTCCCGTATGTTATGGTCATTTCTTTCTCAAAATTCAGGTCAGATAAGCATATTTCTTCTTCCACCATCCCCATTTCTTTGGATTCGTCAGCTTTTTGTTCATCCAAAAGCAAATCAATTCCTTCATACGTCCGCACCGCATGCATTCTGTATGGCAGATCTATCCTTCTTCCCGTCTGCATATCCATAAGTTCCTTCAGCTTTGTCACATGAATTTCTTCCAGATCCTTCTCTTTACCGCACATACCTGCCATAGCCTGCCGCAAAAGCATTCCGCAGATCAGGTCGTCCTGACATCTTAATTCCTTCTTATTAATATGAAGCTTTCCCGGTTCTTCTTTTACGCACTGCTTATACGCAGCCTTCATCTGTCGCTGCAGATATTCCTCGATTTCGCGAAGCTGTTCCATCGCTCCGTTTATATGTTCCACCGTTCTGGAATTAATATTTTCTGTAAAATATGGTATAATATGTTTCCTAATCCGGTTCCTTGTATAAGTATCTTCCAGGTTTGTCGCATCCATACAGTAAAGTATGCCTTTTTTTTCCAGAAATTTCTCGATTTCCCTTCTGCTTACACATAGAAGCGGACGGATATAATTCCCCTTCACCGGACAGATTCCTCCCAGACCTCTTATCTTACTTCCTCTTGCCAGATGAAGGAAAAATGTCTCCGCATTATCATCCTGGTGATGCGCCAGTGCAATCTTCGTTCCCTGATATTTTTGAAGCGTGTCACGAAATGCTTTTCTTCTCAATTCCCGTCCCGCTTCCTCTTCGGAAAGCTTTTCCTTACGGGAATATTTCGGTACATCCACATGAAAAATCTCACAGGGGATTTTCATTTTATCACAGACTTCTTTCACATAACTTTCGTCTGCGTCTGCCGCCTCGCCCCGGATTCCATGATTTACATGAACAACTACAAGTTCAAATCCCATACTTTTTCTCAGTTCTTCCAGCACAAAAAGAAGGCACATCGAATCTGCACCTCCCGAAACGCCTGCGATCACGGTATCTCCCGCCGTAAGCATATGCCATTTTTTCATAAATTCTTTCACTTTTACCTGCATAATCATTTTCCTTTTGTACGAGCATCTTCTTTCGCACCCTTAGAGTAACACATCTCCCAGATTCCCGCCACTAAAACCGTCATATCATCTTTCGGTTCTCCACTCGTAAGTTCCAGAACACTCTGTAAAATGTAATGTGCCAGTTCTTTCGGGTTTTCCAGAGAGGTCCCCTGTATGATCAGGTCCAGTAAATGTTCCTGCTCACCAAAGGGCAGCGCATCCAGCACACCATCCGTGACCATAACAATGATATCACCGGATTCCAGATTCCGCTTTGTCTCCCCGCTTTCCTGGTTCGGTACAACCCCGAGCGGAAGATTTTCTGAATAAATGTGTTCCATCTCTTCTTTTCTTCTGATAAATGTGGGTGCTGCCCCTGCTTTAATAAACTCACATTCACCGGTATAAAGATCAAAGATACTCATGTCAATCGTAGAGAAACAGACTTCTTCTCTGCCCATTACCAGAGCCGTATTCATCATAGCAAGTGCCGTCTGCTTTGGAAATCCCGCTTTCAAAAGTTCTTCCAGCATTTCCACGATCATCGCGCTTTCCCTTGAAGCACCTTCCCCTGTTCCCATTCCATCCGAGAGAATTGCTGCTTCCTGTCCTCCCGGAAGGCTGGTTGTCAAGAAACTGTCACCGGATATTTTCTGGCATCCTTTCCCGATTTTCGCAATGCCCTGCATGGTATAGTATCTGGGTCCTTCGGCAAAAATGATGGTACAATACTCCTGACTTAGTACCGGACGTTCATCTTTCACCGGACACATCCTTCTTCCCGTACATTCTGAGAGAATCTCCGCCACTCTTTTGGTAGTCATACAGATCCCTTTTTCAGTTTTTGATGTGATATGGATCTCATAACGTCCCTGCGGATTCACAAAGAACACGGTACTTAGCAATCTGGCTCCTGCCTTTTTCAAACGCATTTTCAGCTTTTTTTCCAGCGGAGGATCCTGAAAAATACTTGCATCAAGTTCTCTTGCAGCATGCCGGATCATTTGTGCAAAAGAGTCAAGCTGAATTGCACACCCTTCCCGGCTCAGCACCATCTTATTATTCCATGCAAGCATCTTCTTTGCTTCTGCAAATACCTCCAATGTGGTTCTAAGAAACCTCGGAGCCTGAATGCAGCTCCTCTGGAGTTTCCGCTTCATGTCCACATTCAGTTCCGTTCCATAGCGTTCTATCGTGCAAAGCAGCTCATAAATGAGCTGACCTGTCCTCTCTTTCTCCTGTCTGAGACAATGCTCACGATTTTCACAGGATGCGCATACCTTTTTTGTAAGCTCTTCCATCATATCCTGCACTTCCTGCTCATTAAAAACATCCCTTGTCTTTTCCATTTTCAGAAAAGTGTCCGTCAAATGTGTAAGGGATATGGCAAACTTGTCCGCCTGTGTCACATAAGGACTTTGCATCACCGCCACTTCTTCTCTGTTCTCACCCATCTGCCTGCCTCCCCTTTTTAGTGCAAAATCTATATTCTGACATACATGCAATGTAAAACAAAGAGCTCTGGAATTCCTCCAAAGCTCATCATCTGTGAATTCTGCTGCTACTCGGCTGACTTAAACAAAATCTCATTCTGCTTAATAAGTCCCAGTTTCTCCTTGGCAACATCTTCAATATATTCATCTGTTCCTACGTAATCTTTCAGTTCATCGATCTCTTCTGACCGCTCCTGCTCATCTTCCAGCTGCGCCATCAGCTCAGCTTCCTGCGCCATGTATTCTTTATTCCTTGACTGTAAAGTCATTCCATGTATCACAATCACCGCACTCAGCATAATAATAATACCGCTAATCGCGAGAACACTTCTCTTATGACTTTGAAGCCTGCTCTTCGGACGCCGCTTCCGCCCTTTCTGCTTTAAGCTTCCCATTATCTATACTCACCCTTTGCTAATAGTTACCATTCATCTTTTATTACAAAACCGAACACTAAGTGTACAATCATCTTATCTTTTTTCATGAAATTTATCAATACTTTTTCCGAATTTTTTATCGAGCAAATCAGATAATTTTCGATCGATTTTTTTTGCAAGCAGGACCAAAAATCGCATCAAAGCAGCTCCAACCACAACACCTAGTACAAAATACCATCGGATTTCCCCATTACTTGTATGGTAAATTTGCACAAAAAAATACTGTGATGTAAACACCCAATACAGAAAGTCTTCTATATTAATCACCCAGAGCGGATGACCAAAAATCCTTCTGAGGACTCTGAGACCAAGATACACTGCCGTCACAAAAATCCCAGTCAAAATGGCATGGAGAAATATCATAAATTCTCTGTCTATTCCCAACATATCAATTACCTGAATAATTTTGTGAAGAAATTCTCTCCGGCTTTGCCCACTGAATTCACATTCGAGTATGCCACACTGTCAATGTTTCCCGACAAATCCACTTCGCCCTTCTCCAGACTGAGACGGTTCACATGCATGTCCGTCCCCTTCACGATCAGCATTCCCTGATCCGTCTCCAGGAGAATTTCATTCAGATCAAACGACAATACATCAAGTACTCCTGTTACCATGCTGGTTTTCCGATTATTGATCACCAATTTATGATTATGCGCCTTCGGCATCTGTCTTTCTTCCACCAATATTCCCAACCTTCCCTTCATAATCTATGCCTTGATATCATTCTATGAGTCAGGATGGAAATATATGCTGATTTTTTACAAGTATCTGAATAATTCTGAAGCCTCATCCTTCTTCGTTGTTTCCTTAAGGTCGAGAACTTCTGCCTTCACTGTCTTCGTTCCAAACTGGATTTCAATAATATCGCCTTTTTTTACCTTAGTGGATGCTTTTGCCACTACTCCGTTCACCATTACTCTTCCTGCATCACAGGCTTCATTTGCAACCGTTCTCCGTTTGATCAAACGGGATACTTTCAAAAATTTATCTAATCTCATAATGACTCCTATTAAAAATAGAGAGCGGCATGCGCTCTCTATTTACATTCATCAACCCAAAACAATTATGCGTTTACAGCATCTTTCAGAGCTTTTCCTGCTTTAAACTTCGGTGCTTTGCAGGCATCAATCTTCATCGTCTTACCGGTCTGTGGATTTCTTCCTTCTCTTGCAGATCTTTCACTTACTTCAAATGTTCCAAAACCTACTAACTGAACTTTTTCCCCTTTTTTCAGTTCTTCTGTAACCACATCGACAAAAGCTTTTAATACTTTCTCTGCATCCTTTTTAGAAACTTCTCCCTGCTCTGCCACTGCTGCTACTAATTCTGTTTTGTTCATGAATAATTCCTCCTGTATAATAATGTCTCGAATACCCATTGTATTCTGCCTTCACTACGGCTGACTGCGTTTCCTATGCAGAATGCCCTATGTAAAGTTATATCGGTTTTTACAGCCTTTGTCAAGACCAAATCTCACTTAAGAAGTCCGAAACATAAAACTTTCTATACAACCTCTGAATTACAGCATTTTGTCTACCATAGCGAGCACTGCTTTGCCAAGTTCTGCAGATTTTGCATCGGCATCTTCAAGGGATGTTCCTTTAATACCATAGTAGAATTTCACCTTCGGTTCTGTTCCTGAAGGACGTACACATACCCAGGCATCATCATTCAGTTCATAATACAGAACATTGGATTTCGGAAGTCCTGTAGGTGTAACCTCACCGCTTTCAAGATTCTTGATGGTATCTGCCTGATAATCTCTTGCTTTAAGTACTTTGTATTCTCCAATCTCTGTCGGCGGATCATTACGCAGTGTCTGAAGAATGCTCTGAATCTTCTCAAGGCCTTCGATTCCCTTCATGGTGATAGATTGGATGTCATCTTTATAGTATCCGTATTTCTCATACATAGCTACCATTGCATCCCAGAGTGTCATACCTTTTGTCTTATAGTAAGCTGCTGCTTCGCAAAGTGCCATTGTTGCCACGATCGCATCTTTATCTCTTGCATGAGTTCCAATCAGACATCCATAACTTTCCTCAAATCCGAAGAGATATTCTCCCTTACCGGTGGTCTCGAATCCAAGGATCTGCTGTCCAATATACTTGAATCCTGTCAGTACTTCGATCAGTCCTACACCATATCCTTTTGCAATCGCATCTGCAAGGTTGGATGTTACGATGGTCTTGATCAGATATCCGTCTTCCGGAAGTCCTTTTAATTCTTTTCTCTGTCCGATTTCATAATCAGCAAGCAGACATCCTGACATATTACCTGTCAGTGTGTGGTAAACTCCGTCTTTATCTTTTACACGAACACCAAGACGGTCTGCATCCGGGTCTGTTGCGAGCACCAGATCAGCGTCCACTTCTTTTGCAAGCTTAAGACCAAGTTCAAATGCTTCTTCTGCTTCCGGGTTCGGATAAGAAACGGTCGGGAATTCTCCGTCCGGGAGCTCCTGTTCTTTAACAACATATACATTCTCAAATCCAAGTTCCTTAAGTACACGTCTTGCAGGAATATTACCTGTTCCGTGAAGCGGGCTGTATACGATCTTGATATCTTTGCCGACTGCGTCGATTGCATCCTGATGCTGTACCTGTTCTTTTAATTTTGCAATATAAGCATCATCAATAGCCTGTCCGATCACTTCATAGAGACCGGCTGCTTTTGCTTCTTCCAGTCCCATTGTCTTCATCGTTGTGTAATCGATAACTGCAAGTACTTCATCCATGATTCCTTTGTCATGCGGCGGGGTGATCTGTGCGCCGTCTTCCCAGTAAACCTTATATCCGTTATATTCCGGCGGGTTATGGCTGGCTGTAATGTTAATACCTGCGATACACTTTAATTCACGTACTGCAAAGGAAAGTTCCGGTGTCGGACGAAGTGTCTCAAATACATAAGCTTTAATACCGTTTGCTGCCAGGCAGAGAGCTGCTTCATCAGCAAATTCCGGTGACATACGGCGTGAGTCGTATGCAATTGCAACGCCACGATCCTTGGCACCTGCTTTGATAATATAGTTAGCAAGTCCCTGTGTCGCTTTTCTTACTGTATAGATATTCATGCGGTTTGTTCCCGCTCCGATCACACCGCGAAGTCCGGCTGTACCAAATTCCAGATCTTTGTAAAAACGTTCTTTAATCTCACCATCGTTATCTGCAATCGCTTTCAGCTCTGCCTGAGTGTCCGCATCGAAATATGGATTGGAACACCATTCTTCGTATCTTCTTAAATACTCTTCCATTTCTTCTTGTACCTCCGTTAATTCTGAGCACGCGTCTCCCTAAAGGGCTGTTTTCACTACTCGTTTTCTCTTATTATACACTAATTCACTACAAATGAAAAGTGAATATATTCGCTAAAAACCGCTTCTTTTCTTCATTTTGCAAAATGGCGGCGCGCAGTTTTTCTACATTTTTCTCCGGAATCCACGCTTTATTCGAATGATAATATCCGTTTACAATTTTCCAGAATTTTTCGGGGTAGGCAAGGCGTATTGCAAGATACTCTCTTTCCTTTCTTCCAAGACCGATTTCCTGGTCATAAGCCCTTAACATTTTATAGCCAAGGCGCTCGTCATACCGGTGCTTTTCCATAGCCTTTCGGAGGAAATAATAGAAATCATCCAGCTGAATATCTCTGTGGGCTCTTTCAAATCCGGTGACGGCGATTCCTTCTTTACAAAAAAGAAGATTGTGGTAATTGTAATCTCCGTGAACCCAGGTCTCTTTTTCTAATGCGTCCTCCCAAATCATCCGATATCCGCTTTCTTCCAGATGGCACGCCGCGCCTTTCGCCCATTCATACATAAGAACAAATCCTTTCAGAAATTCCGTTTCAAATGCGCCTTTTGTGCTCCGCCTGCAGATAAACTCCTGCACTTTCTTAAGCTCCCGGTTGTGCCTTTGAAATTCTTCTTCCAGTGGGTAGGGATTTCCCGCCATTTCTCCAGGCATTCTCATAATAGTATGAAGCTTTGCCAGGTATTTCGCACCTTCAGTCAGTTCCGTTTCCCGCCACACATCACATTCATGTCCCTGATACCAACGTTTGACCATATATTTTGTTCCATCTTCAGCCTGCGTTACATATTCCCCGTCCAGATTTGCCACCGGAGAGTCCACCATGTCAAATCCGTTTTCTTCCAGCATTCTATAAAGTTCAATGAGCACGGGCAGCCTTTTCGGCACGGTCTGCACTTCCTTAAGAAGAAACAGCCCTTTATCCGTATCACACAAAACAGCACCCCTGATTCTGCGGGTGCTGCTTACTTCCATCCGGTATTTCTCCAATACACTTATTCCATAATCTTTCATGGCATCCCCCTGCACTTTTTGTTTTCATGTCTTTCTAATGTATGCTTTAAGGTGCCATTTTATTTCTATTTACTTCGTCTCATCCAGCCAATCTTTCACCATTTTTAAGAGAATCTCTTTCTGGTTATATTCCGGCTCTTCGATGACTTCTTTTAAGAGCTTCTCCAGTATCTGTCCGATCTGAGGTCCCGGCTCTGCACCGATTTCCAGAAGATCCCGTCCGGTAACCGCAAGGCCTTTTAAGGATACGCACTGCTTCTTCTCCATAATATCATGGTACATCCTTTCCACTTCATCCAGATTTGCGATTTTCTTCTTCTTGTGATATTCACTTTGCCCTGCGATATCTGCCCTCTGCACTAAGATGTAGTATGGAAACAAATCTTCTCCAATTCTATTCATTGCTCTGCGAACATATTTCGGCTGCGGCGGCATTCTGTAATCATGAAACCGTACCAGTCTGGTGACTTTACGTAAGGTATCATTGTCAAATTTCAGGCGATGCAAAATTTCTTTTGTAAGTTCCTCACTGATATTTGCATGCCCTATAAAATGCGCCCTTCCCTTTTCATCCACCGTCTTTGCCGCAGGCTTTCCCATGTCATGAAAGAGCATCGTAAGACGCAGGACTTTCTCAGGCGAAATACTCCTCATCGTCTGGATCGTGTGTTCCCCCACATTATAACAATGGTGTGGGGTCTCCTGCCCCGTTTCCATCATCCGGTCAAATTCAGGAAGAATCACTTTCGTAATACCAAGTTCATAGGCAATACGAATCCGTTCCGGATGCGGGGAAATCAAAAGCTTCACCAGCTCCACCTGAATTCTCTCGGCACTGATATTTCTAAGATTCGGTGCCAGCATGCAGATAGCCTCTCTTGTCTTTTCTTCCACATCAAAATCAAGCTGGGCAGAAAAGCGTACCGCCCTTAAGATGCGAAGTGCATCCTCTGAAAAGCGTTCCTTTGCATTTCCTACGCACCGGATGATACGTTTTTCAAGATCCTCCATGCCTCCGAAGATGTCCACCAGTCCGCTTTCTTCATTATATGCCATCGCATTGATCGTAAAATCCCTGCGCTTTAGATCTTCTTCCAGACTTCTTGTGAACTTGACATCCTTCGGATGACGGCTATCCTCATACTCTCCGTCAATCCGGTAAGTGGTCACTTCAAACCCTTCTTTATCGAGCAGCACAGTGATGGTACCATGCTCAATCCCGGTATCAAAAGTCCGCGAAAACAACGCCTTTGTCTCCAAAGGCGTTGCCGAAGTCGTTATATCCCAGTCTCCCGGTGTTCTACCGAGGATACTGTCGCGCACACAGCCACCTACTGCATACGCCTCATATCCATGACTTTGTAAAGTTGTAATAATTCGATGTACCTTTTCAGGAAGTTCAATCTTCATATTGCTTTACATTCACCTGTTCTGTCTTTCTTAATATGCTTTACCGAAGTATACCAGATGTTTCGCCGTTTTACCGCAGTAAATACATGTATCACTGATCGGGTCCTCTTTGCAGATACATCTTGTAGACGCTCCGCCTGTTTCCGCTTTGATCAGATCTTCACATTCTCCGCTTCCGCACCACATTGCTTTAATAAATCCGCGGTTCTCATTGAATTTTTCTTTCATTTCATCCATAGTTACCGCAGTATCAATATGGCTGTCAAGGAATGCTTTCGCACGGTCATACATATCTTTCTGAATTGTCTCCAGAATCTCGCCAAGTTTTACAGTAATCTCATCGATTGCAACAACAATCTTCTCACGAGTATCACGGCGTACAACCACAACCTGACCATTTTCGATATCCTTTGGTCCGATTTCGATTCGAGTCGGAATTCCGAGCATTTCCTGTTCGCTGAACTTCCATCCCGGGCTCTTCTCGGAATCATCGATCTTCACGCTGTATCCTGCCTTCTTCAGTGCTTCAACCAATTCATTTGCCTTTTCAAGTACTCCCTCTTTATGCTGGGCGATTGGGATTACTCTCGTCTGAACCGGTGCGATTCTCGGCGGAAGAACCAGGCCACTGTCATCGCCATGTACCATAATGACAGCACCGATAATACGTGTAGAAAGTCCCCATGAAGTCTCATATACGCTGTGAAGTTCATTATTCTTATCCAGATATTTGATATCAAAGGCATCCGGGAATGCATTTCCGAAGAAATGGCTGGTTGCTGACTGCAGCGCTTTTCCGTCATGCATCAAAGCTTCTACCGTATAGGTATCCTGTGCTCCCGCAAATTTCTCACTTTCCGTCTTCGGTCCTGATACAAACGGAATTGCAAGGGAATCTCTGATAAATTCCTGATAAACTCTCAGCATCGTAAGAGTTCTCTCTTCCGCTTCTTCATATGTTGCATGAATGGTATGTCCTTCCTGCCATAAGAACTCTCTGGAACGAAGGAACGGTCTCGTTGTCTTCTCCCAGCGAAGTACAGAGTTCCACTGATTCCATACTTTCGGAAGATCACGGTAAGACTGAACGGTTCTTGACCAGAGATCACAGAATAAAGTCTCTGATGTCGGACGGATACACATCTTCTCCTGAAGTGGTTCCGCACCGCCCTGAGTTACCCATGCAACTTCCGGCGCAAAACCTTCGATGTGATCACTTTCCTTCTGAAGAAGGTTCTCCGGAATCAGCATCGGAAGGTATACATTCTCTACTCCTACATCTTTAAATCTCTTATCCAAGTCCGCCTGGATCTTCTCCCAGATTGCATATCCGTTCGGTAAATAATTCAGACATCCTTTTACACTGGAATAATCGCAAAGCTTAGCCTCGCGAACCACATCGGTGTACCACTGTGCGAAATCAACATCGCGGGAAGTGATCGATTCTACAAATTTCTTTTCCTTTGCCATTTTTAACCTCTCCTTTGCTACTATATAATCTATGATGTTCGGGGAAGAGTCCGAAAGTTTTTGCTTTATGGAAACGTAGTTTCATATAAAATAAAAACACCGGTTCTCCTGCCCCCAGATAGGGACCGGAACAACCGGCGGTACCACCCTGATTAACCGTTATAATCATCAACAGTTCTCTTCCTTTCCCGTTAACGCCGGGTACGCTGTACTTTCATACAGGAACTCCAAGGCAGGTTCTATATCCGTCATGCAATTCCCTTCCACCAAGCGGGAATCTCTCTGAGCCACTATTGATATATACTAATCCTCTTCTTCGTTCATAAGCCATAATTGCTTTTTGGATATTCAAAATTTTAATGGAGATTGATCGATTTGTCAACCCATTTTCTATCTTACATAAATATATGCAAAATATACAGTGTATAATACGAGGAAGAGTATTCCTTCTTTTTTGGACAAATGATTGCGGCTCTTTGCACAGATCAGTACAAATACACTGAACACAGTCAGGATCACCATATCATAAAGCGCATTCACCTCTACGATTATCGGACAGATTGCTGAACTTGCTCCGAGAATAAGAAGAATATTAAAAAGGTTAGAACCTACTACATTCCCCAGTGCAAGATCGTTTTCTCCTTTTTTCGCTGCTATCATTGATGTCACAAGCTCTGGAAGTGAAGTTCCCATTGCTACGATCGTAAGTCCTATAAACGTCTGACTGAGTCCAAAATTCACTGCAATCTCTGTAGCTGAATCTACAACCAGATCTCCTCCAATAGCGATTGCTGCAATTCCTCCTATAATATAAACCGCACTTTTCAGTGGCGGCAATACTTCATATTCCTCTGTCGGCATCTGACTGCGCGCTTCCAGTGCACCCTTTACCTGAAGCACAACGAAAATAGCAAACAGGATAAGAAGTGCCATTCCGCTGATTCTTCCTAATACAAATTCACCTTCACCGGAGATTACCTGCGAAAAATTAAATTTTGAAATCATAAGGAACAATGCCGCTGTTACAAATATCGAAAACGGGAATTCCTTCTTAAGAACGCTGTCACTTGTAATCAGCGGTCTCATCAGCGCGCTGCACCCAAGTACAACCAAAAGATTAAACATATTGGACCCCAGAACATTGCTGACTGCAAGGGAATTCTGCCCTTTAAGCGCTGCCGTTATACTGACCGACGCTTCCGGCATACTGGTTCCGAATGCAACAACAGTAAGTCCGATGATGATCGAAGGCACCTTCAGAATTTTAGCCACGCTGGAACTTCCGTCTACAAAGAAATCCGCGCCCTTGATCAAAAGCACAAAACCCAAAAGTAAAAAAATATAAACCATTTTTCTTCTCTCCATTCTTCTTTTTTTCGCAAAAAAAAGACTTATTATTGCAAAATAGTGCACTTATGGCATAAGCTCTGCAATAAAAGTCTCGCTAATTGACAATACGAACCGGATTATGTTTAAATAATCGTGATGACGATTTCGTATCACACTGAATTTAGCATATTCACTGCCTTAGTAAACAATCAATGGAAGCTACTCCCTTTTACTAACATTTAGTGTAACTTCCTTTGTTTCAAAAGTCAAGAGAAATTTCCACGGAGGATCATTATGAATACACCAATTATATTATATGAAGATAAAGATATCATTGTATGTGACAAACCTGCCGGAATTCCGGTCCAGACCAGAAAACTTGGACAGCCTGATATGGAAAGTATCCTAAAAAATCATATTGCATCTGAAAACAAAACCGGAAAGCCGCCCTATCTTGCTGTCATCCACCGGCTGGATCAGCCTGTATCCGGAATCATGGTTTTTGCCAAGACACCAGAGGCTGCTTCCAATCTGAACCGCCAACTGACTTCCGACAGCTTCAGCAAAGATTATCGTGCCGTCTGCTGTGGGAGACTACATGCCCCTTGCGGTACACTCGTCGATTATATGGTCAAAGACGGACGCACCAATACTTCGCGAATCTGCTCAAAAAATACGCCTCATGCCAAACGAGCCGAGCTTTCTTACGAGACGATTGAGGTGAAAGAGGATGCAGACGGAAATGCACTCTCTACCGTAATCGTACATTTAAAAACAGGGCGGCATCATCAGATCCGTGTACAGATGGCCCACGCCGGAGCACCTCTATGGGGCGATAATAAATACAATCCGTATTTTGTACAGAAGAAAGGCTATACCCCTATTTCCCTAAGAGCATATCATCTTGCCTTCCGCCATCCTGTGAGCGGTAAGATGATGGACTTTACCGAATAGCACAATTATTTCTTTTTTTTGCACTTTCCACCATTCCAACTCTGTTTTATTGTTTTTTTGTATTTTATTTGATACATTTAAACTAAACAGCTGGGCTAAGAAACTTTGCCCATCATTCTGAAAACGGTCATTGAGAAAGGGGAAAACTATGAAGATTTACAGAACAAAAAATTATGAAAACATGAGCCGTACGGCTGCAAACATTCTTTCCGCACAGGTTATTCTGAAACCTGACAGTGTATTAGGTCTCGCAACCGGTTCATCACCGATCGGAACCTACAAACAGTTAGTGGAATGGTACAATAAGGGGGACATTAACTTTGCGCAGGTTACCACAGTGAATCTGGATGAATATAAAGGGCTTCCACGTGAAAATGATCAGAGCTACTACTATTTCATGCATGAACATCTCTTAGATCATGTAAATATCAAAGCATCTTATCTTCCTGACGGAACCAAAGAAGATGCTGAGGAAGAATGCCGTCATTACGAAGAGCTCATCCGTTCTCTTGGAGGAGTTGACCTTCAGCTTCTGGGACTTGGACACAATGGACACATCGGTTTCAACGAACCGGACGATTATTTCCCCAAGGATACACACTGCGTAGATCTTCAGGAAAGAACCATTGAAGCCAACAAGCGTTTCTTTGCGTCCATTGATGATGTACCTCGCCAGGCGTATACGATGGGGATTGGCACGATCATGCGCGCTAAGAAGGTGCTGATCATCGTAAGTGGTGAAGATAAGGCAGACACCGTACGCGAAGCATTCTTCGGACCGATCACTCCTCGTGTACCTGCTTCTATCCTTCAGCTCCATCCGGATGTAACCCTCGTTGCCGATGAAGCCGCTTTATCCAAAATACCACAGTAAGAATTTACAGCACATTTGTACTTTAGAAAGAAGGATAAATTATGATAATCAGAAATGCAATGGTTTACAGGGAAAATAAGACATTTTCCAGACAGGATATCCGAATCACGGATGGTATTTTTACAGAAATCGGCTCATCTCTTTCGGTTGTCGAGGGCGAACAGATTCTGGATGCGGAAGGGCTCTATGCAGTTCCGGGCCTCATAGATATCCATTTTCACGGATGTATGGGGCATGATTTCTGCGACGGCACGGTAGAAGCGATTGATGCCATCACCAAATACGAGGCTTCTATCGGTGTTACCTCTGTCTGCCCTGCAACCATGACCATTTCTGTAGAAGAATTAGCGCAGGTTATGGACGCAGCCCGTGAATATAAGGAAGGTCCTTCTCGTCCGGGACAGTCTTCTTTGGTAGGAATCAATATGGAAGGTCCTTTCATCAGCACCGCCAAAAAAGGTGCTCAGGACATAAAGCATATCCGCCTCTGCGATAAAGCTTTGTTCCGTAATCTTCAGGAGCGCTCAGGCGGTCTGGTAAAACTTGTGGATATCGCTCCTGAAAACGAAGGTGCAATGGAATTTATTGATGCTCTTCACGATGAGGTCGGAATTTCACTTGCGCACACGACCGCCGATTATAATACTGCCAAAGAAGCCTATAACCGTGGTGCAAGACATGCGACTCACCTTTACAACGCCATGCCTCCATTTACCCACCGGGCACCGGGCGTTATCGGTGCAGCCTTTGACAGTCCTAACTGCCGCGCAGAACTGATCTGTGACGGTGTTCACATTCATCCGTCTGTTGTCCGTGCCACATTCCAGATGTTCGGAGATGACCGTATGATACTGATCAGTGACAGCATGCGCGCTACCGGAATGGAAGACGGTCTGTACACTTTGGGTGGTCAGGACGTTGCCGTGAAAGGTAAATATGCGGCTCTTGTAAGTGACGGTACTCTTGCCGGCTCCGTAACCAATCTGATGGACTGCATGAGAACGGCAGTAAAGGATATGCAGATTCCGCTGGAAAGTGCCATTGCCTGTGCGACAATGAATCCCGCAAAAGCAATTGGAATTTATGAGAAATACGGAAGCATTTCTGAAGGGAAAATTGCGAACATCGTGCTTCTGGATAAAAACCTGAATCTGAAACAGGTAATCATTAACGGTTAGAAATATAGAAACAAATACAAAAGCTGCGCAAAGGCAAGAGTAATTTTCTTGTCTTTACGCAGTGTTTTTGAGGTTTGTTCTGAACAGTTACCATAAATTATCAATTTCACAAATTAGCGGAATTACTTCCATAAGCGACTGTACTTTCCTATAGCAAAGGTCAAGAATCTCTTCCGAGGGTTCTACCATATCCGGAACCATTACAGGAAGCATTCCCGCTGCATGGGATGCCCTGATTCCTGCCGGCGCATCTTCAAGTGCCATACTCTCAGCCGGACTCACACCAACCGCTTCGCAGGCCTTTAAATAAATCTCCGGATCAGGCTTTGCTTTTGTTACCATATCTCCAAATACACTTCCATCGAAATATTCCCAGATTCCGGCCGTTTTCAGCATCTTCATGGAATACTCCCGTCTGGAAGAGGTGGCAAGTCCGATCTTAAGTCCCCTATTATGTACAAATTCCATAAGCTCCCGCACACCTTCTTTCATGGCAATCCCTTCCGCATCTGCAATCTCAAAGAAATACTTCCGAGTGAGCTCCCCAAACTGCTCCATCGGGAAGTCTTCCCCGTAAATGCTTTTAAAATATTCCTCCCGGCGCTTTACATTAAACCCAAGTGTATGATAGATCTGCTCTCCGACAGATCCGTATCCCAGAATCTCACCGGCCTTATTCCAGCTTCTCTGCACGACTCGTTCTGAATCGAAGATCAGACCGTCCATATCAAATATCAATGCTTTGACTTTACTCATTAGAACTCAATTCCCTTTCCCATAGCGTCCTTCAGATAAGTCGTAACATCCTCCAGTTTCTCCAGAATTTCTTCCCGCTCTTCCCAGTCTTCACCGGTCATCTCTACGTTCACCAATGCCTGCTTGATTCCTTTGATCTGTCTAATTAATTCTTCTGTCATAATAACCTCCCCTTTCAGACTGTTGATTCTTTATAGTTTTATTTTACTATACTCCATGGGGAATGCAAGACTGTTCACAAATTCTAAAGAAAACTTAATATTTTAGTAAATCACAAAACACATTCTGTCTATCTTGTGGTATAATGGCCTAAGCGACAAAATAATAAGGGGATTTATTTCAGTGGATGAGAACAAATTAGAAGCCAAACTTTTAAAAATCAAAGCGCTGGCCGAACGAGGCGAAGGCGGGGAGCGCGAATCAGCCATCAAGCTTTATCAGAAGTTACTTAAAAAATACGATATAGATGAAGAGTCCTTACAGAAGGATACACTTAGTAAGCATTGGTTTACATATGAGAGTGATATTGAAGAGAATCTGCTGGTCCAGATTTTCTATATGGTTACCGGAGATGCGGAATATTTCCGCAGACAGAGCCGTACTCACGGTACACAGTGCGGATGTATCTGTACCAATTTTGAGAAGACAGAAATCCGGTTCTATTTTGAATTTTACAAGGATGCCCTCCAGCAGGAACTGGAAGCGTTTCTCATGGCATTCAAGCTGAAGAACCATTTATTTCCGGATGAAAGCGCACGCTGCTTCGTTCCGGAAGAAGCAGAAGACGAGACCGAGATGACAGATATTCTCCTAAAGGCGCAGAAGATTGCTGAGGATATCGACAAATCCAGCCCGATCCGTATGATATCCGGAACGGTGGAAACGTCCGAAGCAAATGAAATTTCCGGAAAATAATTCAATAATCGAGTAGGAGGGAGTGATTAACTCCCGTCCTCTCACACCACCGTGCGTACCGTTCGGTACACGGCGGTTTCAATAGTTGACGTGCACAGACTGATAGGCTGTGGCTAAATCGCAAAAGCCACCGTTTATCAGTCTTTCT
>JAXFTO010000102.1:0-5813 GCA_034176745.1 Bariatricus sp.
TGGTATTATGGTAGAAAAGACAATGGACAAAATTGTAGCTTTAGCAAAGTCAAGAGGTTTTGTATATCCTGGGTCTGAAATCTACGGTGGGCTTGCCAACACATGGGATTATGGTAACCTCGGGGTGGAATTAAAGAATAACGTTAAGAAAGCATGGTGGAAAAAGTTTGTACAGGAGAATCCGTATAATGTCGGTGTTGACTGTGCAATTCTGATGAACCCTCAGACATGGGTGGCATCCGGACATCTCGGCGGTTTCAGCGATCCGCTGATGGACTGTAAAGAATGTCATGAACGTTTCCGTGCAGATAAATTAATTGAAAATTATGCAAAAGAGAACGGAATCGAGCTTCCGGACAGCATTGACGGATGGTCACACGAACAGATGGAAACATTCGTGAGAGAACATGAGATTCCGTGTCCGACCTGTGGAAAACACAATTTCACAGAGATCCGTGAATTCAACCTGATGTTCAAGACCTTCCAGGGAGTAACAGAAGATGCTAAGAACGTTGTTTACCTTCGCCCGGAAACTGCACAGGGTATTTTCGTAAACTTCAAGAATGTACAGCGTACTTCAAGAAAGAAACTTCCGTTTGGTATCTGCCAGATCGGTAAATCATTCCGTAATGAGATTACACCGGGTAACTTTACATTCCGTACCCGTGAGTTCGAGCAGATGGAACTTGAGTTCTTCTGTAAACCGGATACCGACCTTGAATGGTTTGCATACTGGAAGAAATATTGTCTGGACTGGCTGTTTACACTTGGATTAAAAGAAGACGAAGTTCGTTACAGAGACCATGACAAAGAAGAACTTTCTTTCTACAGTAAAGCAACTACTGATGTGGAATTCCTCTTCCCGTTCGGATGGGGCGAGCTGTGGGGAATCGCAGACAGAACAGATTATGACCTGACACAGCATCAGAATGTATCCGGACAGGATATGACCTATTTTGATGATGAGACAAATGAAAAATATATTCCATACGTTATTGAGCCGTCACTCGGTGCAGACCGTATGGTACTTGCTTTCCTCTGCGGCGCATATGATGAGGAAGATCTGGAAGACGGTACCAAACGTACAGTTCTTCATTTCCATCCGGCGCTGGCTCCGGTTAAGATCGGTGTACTTCCGCTTTCTAAGAAATTGAATGAAGGCGCAGAAAAGATCTACACAGAACTGAGCAAATATTACAACTGTGAATTTGATGACAGAGGAAACATCGGTAAGAGATACCGTCGTCAGGATGAAATCGGAACTCCGTTCTGTATTACTTATGATTTTGAGTCAGAAGAAGACGGAGCGGTAACGGTTCGTGATCGTGACACAATGCAGCAGGAAAGAGTTAAGATCGAAGATCTGAAAGCTTATTTTGAAAAGAAATTTGAATGGTAAGATATGAGTGGAGAGAGTCTGGGAGACCGGCCTCTCTCTTTTTGAGCTGATTTGCATCGGATGAAGCTGTTTATGAATATAGATATAATCTATAAATAACGAGATTTATCAGAATTTTAAATTTGTATGTGCGGTTCGGGAAATTTATAATGGAAGATAGAAAGAAACGCGGAGAAATCCGCGGGCATCAGGGTAAAATCTCATGATTTATTAACGGAGGAAAAGAAAATGGAAATTATCAAAGAATTACCAGAGGTTTTTGAAGAGTTTGCGGAGCAGCGCAAGAAGTCATTTTTGGCAATGAAGGAGATAAAAGATCAGAATATTCCGGTTGTTGGTTCTTACTGTACGTATTTCCCGCAGGAGATCGCCATGGCGATGGGCGCAGTTACGGTCGGACTCTGTTCTATGACAGATGAGACGATCCCGATCGCAGAACGGGATCTGCCGAGAAACTTATGTCCGCTTATCAAAGCAAGTTACGGCTTTGCCGTAAGTGATAAATGCCCGTTCTTCTATTTCTCAGATGTAGTCGTAGGAGAAACGACCTGTGACGGAAAGAAAAAAATGTATGAGTACATGTCTGAGTTTAAAGAAATGTTCATCATGGAACTCCCGAATACGCAGAAAGAGGAGAGCCTGAAGCTCTGGAAGAAAGAGATCATCCGGTTTAAGGAGTATCTGGAAGAAAAGTTTGAAGTGGAGATCACGGAGGAACAGATCCGGGAAGCCATCCGCATTCAGAACGAGGGAAGAAGAGCGCTCAAGAGACTGTATGAGGTTATGAAAAATGATCCGACTCCGATCAGCGGAGAAAATCTGTTCAATGTTCTCTATGGCAGTACGTTTAAATTTGACAGAAAGAAGCTTCCGGAGGAGGTCAATGCGCTGACGGACAAGATCCTGAAAGAGTATGCAGAGGGCAAGATGGAGCCGAAGAAGAAGAGAATTCTGGTTACGGGATGTCCGATTGGCGGTGCAACGGTCAAAGTTGTAAAGTCGATTGAGAGCAACGGCGGTGTGGTTGTTGCGTTTGAAAACTGTTCCGGCGCGAAGTCCATTGACAAACTGGTGGATGAGGATAATCCGGATGTATACGATGCACTTGCAAGGAGGTATCTGAATATCGGATGCTCTGTTATGACTCCGAATCCGAATCGTCTGGAGCTTCTGGGAAGACTGATCGATGAGTATAAGGTGGACGGTGTTGTGGAGATGGTTCTTCAGGCATGTCATACTTATAGTGTGGAAACAAGAAAGATCATGAAATTTGTAAATGAAGAAAAAGGTATTCCGTATATTTCCGTGGAGACGGATTATTCTCAGTCTGATCTCGGACAGCTGAATACAAGAATTGCGGCATTTATCGAGATGCTGTAAAAGATAAAATAATGATTTAACGCTTGACTTTGCAGGGAGCCGTTTATATACTAGGATTTAACTTGCGAAAAGGTCTTGTGTGAAAAGAAAGAGCAGACAGAAGACTTTGCAGAGAAAGTTCTTTTGCCTGCTTTTTGCATAAAAGAACAGGAGGAGAAGACTATGAATATGATTACAGGTGTTATGGATTACATTAGTGAGCATGACAAGGAGGTAGGCGAAGCACTCGGGCTGGAGCTGGGACGCCAGAGAAGGAATCTGGAACTGATTGCGTCTGAGAATATCGTAAGTCCGGCTGTTATGCTGACTATGGGAACCGTACCTACCAATAAATATGCGGAGGGATATCCGGGAAAACGTTATTACGGCGGATGCGAATACGTGGATATTCTTGAAAATCTTGCGATCGAGCGTGCAAAAAAGCTTTTTGGATGTGAGCATGTCTGTGTACAGCCACATTCGGGAGCGAGCGCCAATATGGCTGTTTATCAGGCATTTATTAAGCCGGGAGATACCGTTATGGGACTGAATCTGGCGCATGGAGGCCATCTGACCCATGGCTCACCAGTGAATATGTCCGGTCTTCTGTATCATTTTGTGCCGTATAATGTAAATGACGAGGGATTCCTTGATTATGATGAAATCCGCAAAATTGCCAGGGAATGCAAGCCGAAAATGATCGTTGCAGGAGCTTCTGCGTATCCGAGAGAAATCCGGTTTGATATCTTTGCGGAGATCGCAAAAGAAGTGGGGGCCTACTTGTTTGTCGATATGGCACACATTGCGGGTCTGGTTGCGGCTGGACTTCATCAGAGTCCGGTGCCGTATGCGGACGTTGTGACGACAACCACACATAAGACGCTCCGCGGCCCGAGAGGCGGTATGATCATGTGCAAAAAAGAGTATGCGAAAGCGATTGACAAAGCTATTTTCCCGGGGACACAGGGCGGGCCTCTGATGCACATCATTGCTGCGAAGGCAGTCTGCTTCGGAGAAGCACTGAAGCCGGAATTTAAGGAATATCAGCAGCAGGTTGTGAAGAACGCCAAGGCGCTGGCGGAAGGAATGCTGGAAGAGGGATTCAACCTTGTGAGCGGCGGAACCGATAATCATCTGATGCTGGTTGACCTGCAGAATATGAACGTAACAGGCAAAGAAATGCAGAAGCGCCTGGATGAAGTATATATCACGGTGAATAAAAATGCGGTGCCGAATGATCCGGCAAGTCCGTTTGTCACAAGCGGAATCCGCATCGGGACACCGGCAGTCACAACACGCGGCCTGAAAGAAGAGGATATGCGTGTGATTGCAAAACTGATCAAGATGACGGTCACGGATTTTGACAGCAAGTTTGATGAGATTCGCCGGGAAGTGACGAAAATCTGTGACAAATATTCACTGTATTAAAAATCTCTTTTTTATTTCGGCAATGTGTGTTAGAATATAGGGAACTGTTACAAAACATCATTGGAAGGAAATAAATAATGTTATACGAAGAAGCAAGGGTATATTTGGATCATGTATCGAAATACGGAAGTGTACTTGGCTTAGATAGTATAAAGAGCTTACTTGGCGAGCTTGGGAATCCGCAAAACGATTTGAAATTTATACATATAGCAGGTACCAATGGGAAAGGGTCTGTTCTCGCCTGCCTTTCCTGTATTTTGCAGGCGGCAGGGCTTTGCGTGGGACGATACATTTCGCCGACGGTCATGGACTATATGGAAAGGTTTCAGATCAATGGGCAATGGATGGCGGAGGACGAGCTCGCTCTTTTTGTGCCTGAAGTAAAGAAGGCGGCAGAAAAGGTGGAAGAGGAAAAAGGCCTTACACCTACCGCATTTGAGATCGAGACGGCGATCGCATTTCTGTATTTTCAAAAGAATGCATGCGACTATGTTGTGCTGGAGACAGGAATGGGAGGACTTCTGGATGCAACGAATATTGTGGAAACGACGGAAGTCTGCGTATTTACTTCTATCAGTATGGATCATGTGGGGATTCTGGGAAATACGCTGGAGGAAATTGCGGAAACGAAATCCGGAATCATAAAACCGGGGGCTGTGGTAGTGACGGCGGGACAAAGGAATGAAGTTCTTGAGGTTCTCAAAAAGAAATCGGAAGAATGCGGATGCAGGATGTATAAGGCTTCGCCGGAAAGAGCAGTCATACTTGAAGAGGGCATTATGGGACAGAGATTTTCCTATGGAAGGTATGAGAATC
This sequence comes from Bariatricus sp., assembly GCA_034176745.1. Lineage (GTDB taxonomy): Bacteria > Bacillota > Clostridia > Lachnospirales > Lachnospiraceae > Allocoprococcus. The sequence continues at coordinate 5,003 of JAXFTO010000102.1, forward strand.
TGAGATTGAATCTGGCAGGAAGATATCAGATTGATAATGCTGTGACGGTGCTTGAGGCAGTAGAAGCACTTCGGAATATCGGTGCTCGGATCAGCGAGAAAGCGGTAAGAGAGGGGCTTAACAAGGTGGAGTGGCCGGGAAGATTTCAGGTTCTTCTCAAGAACCCACTTGTTATTGCAGATGGTGCACATAACCGGGATGCCATAAAAAGGCTGGCGGAGAATACAGAGTTCTATCTTGCAGGGAAGAAGATCACAGCGGTCATGGGGGTATTTAAAGACAAAGAAGTTGAAGTGATGACAAGAATCATGGCACCTCATCTTGCAAAGGTGTACACGGTAGATCTGCCTAATAGGGAAAGAACGTTGGAAAAAGAGAAGCTTTGTCAGTACTTGAGTGCAGCAGGTGTTTGGGCCCGGCCGGCCGAGGATATTGAAACTGCGCTTAATCTTGCCATAGAAGACGCCGGAAGAGACGGAGCAGTATTGGTGTTTGGATCCTTGTCTTATTTGGGAGAGGTAATTCGTATTTGTACCAAAAGAAAGGAAGAAATGTCATGGTAGATAAAAAGAAAGTGGAACAGGCGGTCCGGCTTTTGCTGGAAGGAATCGGTGAAGATCCCGAAAGAGAAGGTCTGATCGAGACACCGGATCGTATCGCCAGAATGTACGAAGAAATCTGTGGGGGAATGAATGAAGATGCCGGTGAGCATTTGAAAAAAACATTTACCGTCACAAACAATGAGATGGTGGTGGAGAAAGACATTACATTTTACTCTATGTGTGAGCATCATATGCTTCCGTTTTATGGG
>JAXFTO010000103.1:0-16240 GCA_034176745.1 Bariatricus sp.
TTGCACGTGTGGTACAGTCATATTTTACAGATATGACGAATGAAGAATATGCCGCGTTTGGAGTGAAAAACTGCCAGATTGTGAGATATGATTTTTGATGAACAGATTTTTGCAAGAGGAATAATCCCCTAGTTACCACTGCCAAAAGATAATATTACCAGTTGCAAAGCAAACGTAAGTTCGATATAATACTACTAAAGTCGGAGAAGCAGATCTTCCAATGACGGATTATGAGATATATACTTATGAGGCATTTCGAAAGCATTTGCATGATGATGAAAGAGTGATTGAGCGATAATCAAAATTTATGGAATAAAATCTATGTTTATAAGCATCTGCCAGAAAATCAGTGGCAGGTGCTTTTCTTATACCCAAATTACAAGGAAAATCATAGAACGGAACATTAGAGAGCAGAGCGGGTCTTGAATGTCTAAGAACATTTAAAACGCCGCTTCTGAACAAATGCAATATATTTTTCCACACTGTCATTTACATATTTCCCTTTTTTCCAAACAAGACCGATTTCCTGGTGGATTAACGGTGTGACCGGAATACCGATAAGTCCCGGCAGATTTTTTATCAGAGAGGAATAGAGGAACGCGCCGCCCAGATTGCCTCTGATGAAGTTCCGGATCGTATATAGCTGGCTGGCGTGCATGATCACGTTCGGCTTCACTCCGATTCCTTCAAAACGGGAATATAAAGTGGTGTTGAGCACGGAATCGGTATTATACATGATCAAATTCTCGTCTTTCAGCATTTCCAGGGAGATTTCTTTTTCTTTGGCCAGTGGATGGTCAGGAGACACACAAAATACAATCTTATCTGAAAGAACCTGATAAGAATTGAGCTTATCTATCTCATAAAAGTTCATATTTACAAGTGCAAGATCTAAAGTCTCGTCGGATACCATGTTGGCAGCCCGGATGGAACCATATTCATACAGCTCGACTGGAATGTCAGGATATTCATTCTGGAATTCAATCAGCATATCCGGATAGAAGATCGTTCCGAGAAGCGGTGGAATCCCTATGCGGATCGGGCTGACTTGTTTCCCGAGGTCATAAAGTTCTGAAGCGGTCTGGTTGATCGTATCCAGAAGCTTGCTCGCCTTCAGATAGAAAACCTCTCCTTCTTTGGTAAGTGACATATGATTCTTGGTCCGGGCAAAGAGGCTGATGGAGAATTCTTTTTCCAGTTCTTTGATTGCATTTGAAATAGCGGGCTGGGTTACGTAAAGTTTCTGGGCAGCCTGGGTAATACTGTGGTAGCGGCATACGGCACAAAAGTACTCTAATTGGATGATCTTCATAATATTTTCCCTTTTCTTAATGTTTTTTTGGAAGTGCTTTTTAAGCAGAATCGATAAAAATGAAGCTGCCTTGTGTTTCGATTATACCATAAAATAAGTTAAAATGCACAAAAATCCGATTTGCATTAACCTTTTTTTATGGAGTTATAAGTATTCGTAAATGTACAAGCTGAGAAAGGTTTCATATAATGAAACCGTAACGAGGAGTAATAAGAATGGCCGTCATATTACTTGATAAATGAATAAGAATTGGGGGAAAGCAAATGAGTCCATCTACAATTACTTTACTTTTTCTTCTGTTCGCAGTTGTAATGTTCGTGCTGGAAAAGATTCCGCTGGGTGTTACTTCAATGATTGTCTGTATAGGGCTGGTCGTAACAGGAGTACTGGATGTCAAAACAGCTTTTGCGGGATTTATCGATACTAACGTGATTCTGTTTGTGGCAATGTTTATCGTCGGAGGCGCACTGTTTGAGACAGGAATGGCCAACAAGGTCGGCGGAATCGTAACCAAGTTTGCAAAGACAGAACGTATGCTGATCGTGGCGATCATGGTGATCGTAGGATTTATGAGCGGGGTGCTGTCAAATACAGGAACAGCAGCCGTACTGATTCCGGTCGTTATCGGAATTGCAGCAAAATCCGGATATAAGAGATCGCGCCTTTTGATGCCGCTTGTATTTGCAGCAGCGATGGGAGGAAACCTCTCTTTGATCGGAGGATCCTGTGCATATGCAACACCAATCGGAATGCCGGCAAATACCATGGTAGTGGGAGCCGGAGGATACAAATTTATGGATTATGTAAAATCAGGATTCCCGTTAATTATCATTGCAACGGTTGTAAGTATGATTATCCTTCCGATTGCATTTCCATTCTTCCCGTAAGAGAAGAACAATTGAATTCAAATTTATAAGGAGTGAAAAGATATGGATAAGAAACAACAGGTAGAGCAGCTTACCAATTATATGGCAAATTTTGTGTCCTATATCGGTAAAGTACTGCCGGATGATATTATTGCAAAGTTGGATGAACTGGCTGAAAAGGAAGACAGCCCGCTTTCAAAAGTAATTTATCAGACAATGAAGAAGAATCAGGTACTTGCGAAAGAACTGAACAGACCAAGCTGCCAGGATACAGGTGTATTACAGTTCTGGGTAAAATGTGGAACCAAGTTCCCTCTGATCGGAGAATTGGAAGCATTATTAAAAGAAGCAGTTGTAAAAGCAACTTTCGAAGCTCCGCTTCGTCATAACAGTGTAGAAACATTTGACGAATACAACACCGGTAAAAACGTAGGAAAAGGAACACCGACCGTATTCTGGGATATCGTTCCGGACAGCGATCAGTGTGAAATCTATGCATACATGGCAGGAGGCGGCTGTACTCTTCCTGGAAAAGCAATGGTTCTTATGCCGGGCGCCGGTTATGAGGGTGTTACTAAATTTGTTATGGATGTTATGACATCCTATGGACTGAATGCATGTCCTCCGCTTCTTGTAGGTGTTGGTGTGGCAACTTCAGTTGAAACAGCTGCACTGCTTTCTAAAAAAGCGCTGATGAGACCACTTGGAAGTCACAACGAAAATGAACGTGCTGCTTCTATGGAAAAACTTCTGGAAGACGGTATCAATGCAATCGGCCTTGGACCTCAGGGAATGGGCGGAAAATACTCTGTAATGGGCGTACATATTGAAAATACAGCAAGACATCCGTCCGCAATCGGCGTTGCAGTTAACGTAGGATGCTGGTCACACAGAAGAGGACACATCATTTTCGATAAAGATCTCAACTATACAATCACGACACATTCGGGGGTGGAATTATAATGTTAGAAATCAAAGATGGAAAGAAAATACTTACAACACCAATTTCTGCTGAAGACCTGGCAGATATCCATATTGGAGATATCGTATACTTAAACGGAAGTATGACGACATGCAGAGACGTAGCGCACAGACGGCTGGTAGAAGCAGGAAGAGAGCTTCCTGTTGATGTAAGAGACGCTGCAATTTTCCACGCAGGACCAATCATCCGTCCACTGGAAAATGATAAATTCGAAATGGTATCCGTAGGACCGACCACCAGTATGCGTATGGAGAAATTCGAGAAAGAATTCGTAGAAAAGACCGGTGTGAAAGTCATCATCGGAAAAGGCGGCATGGGACCGAACACAGAATACGCCTGCAAGAATTACAAAGCGATTCACTGCGTATTTCCTGCCGGAAATGCGGTAGTCGCAGCGACGGAAGTAGAAGAAATTGTGGACGCACAGTGGCGAGATCTGGGAATGCCGGAGACCTTATGGCATTGCCGCGTAAAAGAGTTCGGACCGCTTATCGTATCGATCGATACAGAAGGCCGCAACCTGTTTGAAGAAAACAAAGTAATCTTCAATGAAAGAAAGGATAAAGCAATTGAAGAAATCTGCAAACATGTAAGTTTTATCAAATAGTATATCGTGTACTAAAACCAAATTTACTGCCTTTAAGGACCATACAGGAAGTCAGCTGCCATACTTCTTGTATGGTCTTTTTATTTGGATGCCCCTTGTAGAAGAATAGGAAAAAGTGTAAACTATTGTGTGGAAAAAGCGGTTGTTATACCGCAGCTCTTAAAGAGAAAAAGTTGGAGGAATGGAAATGTATAAACAAACGGCAGAAGCTATGGTAGCTTTTATTAAAAACAGTCCTACCGCATTTCATGCAGTGGATTCTATGAAAAAGATTTTAAATGAAGAAGGATATCAGGAGCTCTTTGAAGGTAAACGATGGGAGATCAACCTGGGAGGAAAATATTATGTCACCCGCAATGATTCCAGTCTGATTGCACTGAAAGTCGGAACGAATCTGGAAAATTACAGCTTCAACATAGCGGCTTCCCACAGCGATTCGCCTACATTTAAAATCAAAGAAAACGAAGAACTGGGAGTCCGCGGCAAATATACCCAGCTGAATACAGAAGGGTACGGCGGAATGCTCTGTGCACCATGGTTTGACCGACCGCTTTCTGTGGCAGGAAGAGTGGTGGTAAAAGAAGGAGACAGATTTTTGACCAGACTTGTGAAGGTTGACAGGGATCTGGTGATGATCCCGAATGTGGCCATTCATATGAACCGGAAAATCAATGAAGGTTTTGAATACAATAAACAGGTCGATATGCTGCCGCTTTTTGGTGGAAATGAAAGTAAGAAAGGCGATTTCAGAAAGCTTATCGCAGGCGAACTGAATATAGAAGAAAAAGATATTTATGGAATGGATCTTTATCTTTACAATCGCATGGAGCCGTCCATCTGGGGGGCGAATGAGGAATTTATTTCCTGCCCGCAGCTGGATGATCTGCAGTGTGCATACACTTCTCTGCAAGGCTTCCTGAAAGGCGCAAATGAGAAATCTATTAATGTATTTGCATGTTTCGATAACGAAGAAGTAGGTTCCGGAACCAAGCAGGGAGCCGGTTCTACATTTTTATATGATGTACTTCATAGAATCAGCCGGGGACTTGGAAAAGACGAAGAAGCATTTTACAGTGCACTTGCTTCCAGCTTTATGCTGAGCTGTGATAATGCACATGCTGTTCATCCAAATCATCCGGAGAAAACAGATGCTGAAAACTGCGTATTTATGAACGAAGGAATCGTGGTGAAATCCCACGCCGGACAAAAATACACAAGTGATGCAGTCAGCAACGCCGTATTTAAAGGAATCTGTGAAAAGGCAGGAGTGCCGGTTCAGTTCTTTGCAAACAGATCCGACGCGGCAGGAGGAAGTACACTCGGAAATATTGCGATGGCGCAGGTATCCATGAACAGTGTGGATATTGGACTTCCGCAGCTTTCCATGCATTCGCCTTATGAGACGGCAGGAATAAAAGACAGTTATTATATGATTCAGGCAACAGAAGAGTTCTTTAACAGCCATATCGAAGCACAGGGAAACGGTGCTTTGATAGTTGTAAAATAAAAGCATTATCTTGAAAGAAGATAAGACTCCCACCTTGCAGCAAGTACGCCGAGGCGTACTTGAATATAGTTAGAATAAACCTCCTGTAGAAATCAAATTCTTGAACGATTGATTTTCTGCAGGAATTTTTTTTATTTTGTTGTTGACAAATACCAAATACAGGGATATAATTTAAAACATATTAAACATAGTTAATTGCTAGGATATGAAAGCGAGGAACGAATTATGGCAAACATTTATAAAGGAACACTTGGGCTTATCGGAAATACTCCATTGGTAGAAGTTGCAAACGTAGAGAAGGAACTGGGACTTGAAGCAACGGTTCTTGTGAAACTGGAATATTTTAATCCGGCAGGAAGTGTAAAGGACAGAATCGCAAAGGCAATGATCGAGGATGCGGAAGCAAAGGGAGAATTAAAGGAAGGTTCTGTCATTATCGAACCTACTTCAGGAAATACCGGAATCGGTCTTGCTTCTATTGCGGCAGCGAAGGGATATCGTATCATTCTCACCATGCCGGAAACCATGAGTGTTGAGCGGAGAAATATTTTGAAAGCTTATGGAGCAGAGCTGGTATTGACAGACGGAACGAAGGGAATGAAGGGTGCGATCGCTAAAGCGGAAGAACTCGCAAAGGAAATTCCTGGAAGTTTTATTCCGGGGCAGTTTGTAAACCCGGCAAACCCGGCAATCCACAAGGCGACAACCGGACCGGAGATTTGGAATGATACTGACGGAAACGTAGACATTTTCGTGGCAGGAGTAGGAACGGGCGGAACACTGACCGGAACCGGTGAATACCTCAAAGAGCAGAAGCCGGATGTGAAGATCGTTGCAGTAGAACCTGCAGGTTCTCCGGTGCTTTCAGAAGGCAAGGGCGGACCGCATAAGATTCAGGGAATCGGTGCAGGATTTGTTCCTGACGTACTGAACACCAAGATTTACGATGAAATTATCAAAGTAGAAAATGAAGACGCATTTGCGGAAGCAAAACTGCTTGCGAAGAAGGAAGGCGTATTGGTTGGAATCTCTTCAGGTGCAGCGCTCCATGCAGCGATCGAACTGGCAAAACGTCCGGAGAATAAGGGTAAAACAATTGTAGCATTACTTCCGGATACCGGTGACAGATATTATTCTACACCATTATTTACAGAGTAAGTTGAAGATTGTGGGCTGATGATTTCTGTGATATATTATTGCAGAGAGCATCAGCTCTTTATTATGCATAAAAGGAGCCGGAGATATGACACTTACGCAGCTTAATTATCTTATCACAATCGCAGAAACCAAGTCCTTAAATAAGGCGGCAGAGCAGTTATATGTATCCCAGCCGTCTCTGACGAATGCGATGAAAGAGCTGGAGAAAGAACTGGGCATTACCCTGTTCTACAGAAGTGGAAGAGGGGTCACCCTGACCAATGACGGAACAGAATTTCTTCTATACGCAAAGCAGATTTATGGACAGTATGAGAGCGTTCTGGAGAAATATGGGAGCGGCGGTTCTTATAAAAAGAAATTCGGTGTATCGACACAGCATTATTCCTTTGCGGTCAAAGCATTTGTGGACATGGCAAAAGAATTCGATATGTCAAAATATGAATTTGCACTTCGCGAGACGAAAACAATGGAAGTCATCAGTGATGTGAGTACGATGAAAAGTGAGATCGGTGTACTTTACCTCAGTGATTTTAACCACAAAGCAATTGAGAAGCTGCTAAAATCCAATGAGCTGGAATTCAATCATCTTGTGGATTGCCAGGCATATGTGTATATCTGGAAGGATCATCCTCTGGCAAAGGAGAAATCAATCAGTTTTGAGCAGCTTGACGGATACCCTTGTCTGTCCTTCGAACAGGGGGACAACAGTTCGTTCTATTTTGCAGAAGAGATTCTTTCTACGAATGAATATTCTCAGGTGATTAAGGCAAATGACCGTGCGACGATGCTGAATCTGATGATTGGATTAAACGGTTACACCTTATGTTCCGGCATTATCTGTGAGGAACTAAATGGAAATGATTTCGTGGCAGTGCCGTATAAGGATGACGAAGAGAATCCGAACAGTGTAATGGAGATTGGCTATATTGTAAAAAAGAATACGATACGCAGTAAGATGGGAGAACTGTATATTCAAAAATTAAAAGAATGCCTAGTTATAGTTTAAAGCTATAACTGGGTATTCTTTTTAGATATTAGACAAAGATAGCCTACTATGGTACTATGTATTCAACAAGAAAAAACAAGTACGAAATACTTAAATGAACTGGAGGATATAGAGATGGCAAATATTAAAGATTCAAAAAACTGGGGATTTGAGACAAGACAATTACATATCGGACAGGAGCAGGCAGACCCGACAACAGACGCAAGAGCGGTTCCGATTTATGCGACAACTTCTTACGTGTTCCATAATTCACAGCATGCAGCAGACCGTTTCGGACTTCGCGATGCAGGAAATATTTACGGAAGACTTACCAATCCGACAGAGGATGTATTTGAACAGCGTATCGCTTCTTTAGAGGGCGGCGTAGCAGCACTTGCAGTTGCATCCGGTGCAGCGGCAATTGACTACACAATTCAGGCACTTGCAAAATCAGGAGAGCATATCGTAGCATCCAAGACCATTTACGGCGGAACATATAATCTGCTCGCACATACATTGCCTCTTACAAATGGTGTTACAACTACATTTGTAGACCCGGAAGTGGAAGGATCATTTGAAGCAGCAATTCAGGAAAATACAAAAGCGATTTATGTAGAAACATTAGGAAATCCGAATTCGAACCTGGTAGATTTGGAAGAGCTGGCAAAAATTGCCCATAAGCATAATCTTCCGTTGGTAGTAGATTCCACATTTGCAACACCGTACCTGATTCGCCCGATTGAATATGGAGCAGATATCGTGGTTCATTCCGCAACCAAATTTATCGGCGGACACGGAACCGCAATCGGTGGTGTAATCATTGACAGCGGAAACTTCGATTGGAAAGCATCCGGAAAATATCCGTGGATTTCTGATCCGAACCCGAGTTATCATGGCGTATCCTTTGCAGACGCAGTAGGACCGGCAGCTTTCGTAACTTATATCCGTGCAGTTGTCCTGCGTGACACAGGCGCAACCCTTTCTCCGTTCCACGCCTTTCTCTTCCTGCAGGGACTGGAAACTCTGTCTCTGCGCGTGGAACGCCATGTAAGCAACGCACTTAAAATTGTAGAATACCTGTCAAACCATCCGCAGGTAGAAGCAGTGCACCATCCGTCACTGCCAAGCGAACCAAGCCATGAGCTGTATAAGAAGTACTTGCCAAATGGCGGTGGATCTATTTTCACCTTCGAAATCAAAGGTGATGCGGCAACTGCGCAGAAATTTATTGATAATCTTGCCATCTTCTCATTGCTGGCAAATGTTGCGGATGTAAAATCTCTGGTTATCCATCCGGCAACTACCACACACAGCCAGTGCACAGAAGAAGAACTTCTGGAACAGGGAATCAAACCGAATACGATTCGTCTTTCTATCGGTATTGAGAAGGTTGAAGACCTGATTGCAGCACTTGATGCAGCTTTTGAGGCGGTAAAATAGAAAATAAAAGAGCATACATTATAAAATAATGGAGTCCGTATATCCCCTGGTAGAGAATATACGGACTCCGTTCAGTATTTTTAACGCACAACCCGGTTGGTCGTGTCTGGAAAAAAGAAGAATTAAGAAGGCTTCTTGATATCTGCAAAAAGCACCAGGTATTTGTTATATCAGATGAGATTCATCAGGATCTTGTCTATGGAGTAAACGAACATGTGCCATCATTTCTTGCAGGGGATTATGAGGATATGATGATTATGATTATTGCGCCTTCTAAAACATTTAATCTTGCAGGAGCACAGAATTCAGAGGTGATTATCCCGAATAAAACACTGCGCGATAAGTGGGATAAATATGTGAATGGAATTCGAGTGCTGGGAGGTAATGCATTTGGCTATATTGCGGCAGAAGCCGCATACTGTGGCGGAAAAGAATGGTTGGAACAGGTAAAAAAACAGATTCAGAATAATTATCAGTATTTGAAAGAAGCTTTTGAAGAAAGATTGCCGGATGTGGTGGTCTCACCGTTGGAGGGGACTTATCTCACCTGGATTGATCTGAGTGCTTATGTAGCAGGCAGTGATATAAGAGAATTTATGCAGAAAAAATGCCGGATGGCGGTAGATTATGGTGATTGGTTTGGAGGAGACAGATTCTCTGGATTCATTCGGATCAATTTGGCGACATCTTTGGATAATGTTAAAAAGGGTGTTGAGGCTATCTGCGGCAATGTTGAGTAAAAACTTTAGCATATTCATAATCATGTGCAATGAAAATATTGAAAAATTGAGATTTTGTTGTTGAAGTTTCGAAAGCATGATAAACTATGCATAGTGGATTACTATGTTTAAATGATTTCTGGGAGTGATATTGTGGGGAAGATTAACGTAAATGTATGTTATAAAATTGCTTTTGATGCCTTGGCAAATAATTTAAATCTTGATCAGATTGTGGAAAGAATCAGAGATGATATACACGCATCGATTATGGTCGTAGAATACAGTGGTAAAATAGTGGCTTATGCCAGAGGGGGAGTTCGAAGAAAGACTACCGGAATCAAGAAAAACTGGATTACAACAGCGATGTATGATCATGTCATGCGTGGAAGAATTTTGGATACGGATTATTATGAGCTCCCGGGGTGCATGGCTGTAATTAAAAGAATCGAAAATAAAGGATGTCATTTGGGATATTGCGTCATTGTTTTCAATGATGAATATACAAAAGATGATTATTCGGAAATAGCAGATATTCTTCGGAGTGTAGTGGCAAGTTATTGGATGAACTGTGAAGTATATCCGGATGAAAATGTTTCTTTTCGGAAAAGGCTGGTGAACCATGATATATTTTATGGAACAAAATCGGAACTTTGTTATCTTGCACGTGAAATAAGGGGAAACTATATTATGGCTTGTTTCTCTGGGAAACAAAACAAGAATTATTTTCCAATGATACAGGAAATATGGGAACGCTCTTATGGGAGAATGGACGATAAGGAGTTTTGGGTTCTATTTTATGATATTAGAGACAAAAAGGACGAAGAGGTTCTTTTAAATAAATTGAGGGAAGTGAAGGAAGCATGCTGTGTAAGCTCCAGATTTCTGGAAATAGAGCAGTGTGAAAAGAAAGTAAAATGGCTTCATAGAATGAATGAAATCAAAGAATATAACAAAGTAGAAGAGATTATGTTTGAAGGGGAATGGTATGCACATATAATTTATTCCTATGCATGGCCGATTTTAAAAAATAAGGGATTAAGGGATTATTCTGTCGAGATTCTAAAGAAAGAAGATGAAGAGAAAAATACAGATTTATATGAAACCTTGAAAATGTATTATTTGTGCGGAAATAATATTGCGGAAACTGCTTCCAGGATGTATGTTCACCGTAATACGCTGGTCTATCGGTTAAGAAAGATACGCGAATTGATCGGCTCAGACATAGATGATATGGAACAATCAGGGGAATTGCTGGCTTTTATGATGATGGATGATTTAGAACGGATGGAGGAACGATTGAATGAAACTGGTTCAGGATTTGCCCGAAATATTTGAAGAATTTGGAGAGCAGAGAAGGCGTTCATTTCTCGAAGTGAAAGAATATAAAGAAAAGGGAATTCCGGTGGTGGGAATGTACTGCGCATATTTTCCTACGGAACTTGCTTTGGCAATCGGTGCAATACCAATAGGGTTATGTTCGTTTTCGGACGAAACAGTTCCTGCCGCAGAACGTAAGCTTCCGAAGAGCATGTGTCCGCTTGTTAAATCAAGTTATGGATTTGCTGTGGAGGATAAATGTCCGTTTTTTCATTTTGCAGATCTTGTGATCGGAGAAACTACCTGTGATGGTAAGAAGAAAATGTATGAGATGATGGCGGAATTTAAGCCTGTCTTTGTGATGGAACTTCCGAATTCTCAATCACAAAAATCCATGGAATTCTGGAAACAGGAGATTATACGTACAAAGGAATATCTTGAAGAATTCTTTCAGGTGATCATAACAGATGAGAAGATGAAGGAGGCGATTAAGTTAGGTAATCGAATCCGTAAATCTTTGCTTAGGCTTTGTGAAGTTATGAAACTGGAACCGGTACCAGTATTGGGAGGTGATATCCAGAAGATTGTTTCCGGGTCCAAATACAGATTTGAGTTTGAAACAACACCGGAAGTTGTAGATCAGATTACAGATCAGATATTAGAGGAATATCATCAGGGAAAGATGCTTGAATCGAGACCAAGAATATTGATCACAGGCTGTCCGATTGGAGGTGATTCTCTAAAAGTAATCCGGGCAATTGAGGATCATGGCGGTGTCGTTGTTGCATTGGAGAATTGCAGCGGAGTAAAAACGCTGGATCGAATGATTGATGAAGAAGATCCTGATATTTATGGGGCGATTGCCAGAAGATATTTATCGACAGGATGTTCAATCATGACTCCAAATGATAATCGTATAGAATTAATTGGGCGGATCATTGATGAATATCGTGTGGATGGCGTGGTAGAGATGATTTTGACAGGCTGTCATGCTACGGGAGCCGAGTCGGCATATATCAATCAATTTGTGACTGAAGAAAAGAATATTCCCTATATGGCAATTTATACTGATTATTCAAAAAGTGATCAAGGGCAGATTATTACAAGAATGTCTGCGTTTATGGAATTGATTGCAGATCAGAAAGCAGGGGATGATCGAATCGATATTAATTATTGTTATAAATTGATATTCCCCGGATTTTCAGGAGATGAAGAAAACTGGGAGCGGGATCTTAACAGATTGTTTGAATATACTAAAATGCCCGTTAAGATTTTGGATTATAAGGGACAGACTTCAGCAAGTATAGGATTGGAGGAAGGAAAGAAGAACCCGGAATATTGGATCGAGTATGAATTTCCGGAAAAGTCAGGATCCTGTGTTGTGTTTTATCAGGAAAAATGTTTGAAGGAAAAAGCAAGGCAGGTTGCGAAAATCATCAGTGATTACTGCACGATGAAAAAGCTGTTTTTGATTCCGGCGAATAGAGAATCAAGCGATGATATGATAGAAAAACCGGATTTCATGTGGTTGATTTTTTATGGAGAAGATGATCTGGATGTTTTGGATAAAGAATTACAGGATCATTATTCAATTGTGGAGAGTCATAGACAGGAAAATAAAGCCTTCCATCTGCTGTCCGGAATCAAAGGAAAGGAAGACAGAGATCGGTTTATACAGGATTACAAAAAAATATTTGCACAACTAAATACAGATACAAAGCTTACGGTTGGAAATGGGTTTGCATCATTATCCCAAAAAGAGGAAAATATGGAAATGGTTCAGACTACATTGAAGATTGGTGAAGAATATAGTCCGGGAAAAAATATTTACCTGATTGAAGAATACTATCAGGAATTGTCGGTATTTTATATGGCGCAAGAGATAGATGAAATGGATGATCGCATTGAAGAATTGGAAGTGATTAAGGAAGAAGATCGTAAAAAAAATTCTAATCTTTATGAAACATTATATTACTACCTTTTCTATAAACAAAACTCTATGTATGCGGCAGCAAGACTGAGAATCCATCGGAATACCCTTCTCCACAGAGTGTCGCAAATAAATGAGCTTATACATCTGGATGATATGGAGTATTTGAAAAGGCAGCGGATTCTTATGGTAATGCAGTTGGAACGTATAAAAGCAAAAAAACGTAAAAAATTATAAACGGTAAACGTGACTGGCAGATTGATCAGTCACGTTTTTTTGCCCTGCATACGTCAAAAGACTCATAGATAAAATCGATAAATAGGAATATAAATAGAAAATGTGCAGCTTTGTAAAAAATGATAAAGAAATTCGTTCTTTTTGTACGATGAAAACAAAAGCAAGGATTAGTAATATAAAACTGTTAAAAATAGTATATGAAAAGAAAAAGATTATGCAAAATTGAAAGATGCAAAACAGTTCATTTTGTATGTTTTGGATAGGAGATATATGAGAAAGAAAATTCAGAAAATTGCAAAAGAAATAGAGGAGGAATTGATACATATCCGTCGGACTCTTCATCAGCATCCGGAACTCGCATTGCAGGAAGTCGAAACGTCAAAATTGATTGCAGAAAATCTGAGAAAGCTTCCCGGGGTTGCTGTGTATGAAAATATGGCAGAAGGTACCGGGGTAGTAGGGATCCTGGAAGGGAGAAAAGGACCGGGAAAATGTGTCATGTTACGTGCCGATATTGATGCGCTTCCGATTGAGGAACAGGTAGATACGGAGTTTAAGTCCAAAAATCCGGGAAAAATGCATGCTTGCGGACACGATGCACATGCCGCTTGGATTATAGGAGCAGCAATGATTTTGAGCCGGCTTCAGGATGAATTCTGCGGAACGGTTAAATTTGTATTTCAACCGGGAGAGGAATGCGGAAAAGGGGCAAAAGCTCTGATCGAAAAAGATAAAATACTGGAGAATCCGAAAGTGGATGCGGTGTTTGCCGCTCATGCCTGGCCGACAGTGCGGGCAGGGAAAATCGGGATAGCCGCAAAATATGCATTTGGATGCCCGGGTGGATTTACCATCAAAATAATTGGAAAGGGCGGACATGGTTCATGGCCGTATGAATGTATCAATCCAATCACAGTGGCAAATCAAATCTGCATGGCATTGCAGGCTGTAGTGGCGGAGAAGGTTGATTCGACCGAGCCGAGGGTGATTTCAATCTGCTCCATTCATGCAGGGGATGCCGGAAATATTATTCCGGATGAGTGTGTGATACGCGGTACATTCCGTGCGACAGAAATGTGTATCATGAAGCAGGTATCTTCCGAAATAGAAAATGTTGTTTCGGGAATTACTGCGATGCATGGAGCCAAATATGAGATGAATGTTTTTGTCGCCGGAGAGGCAGTGAAAAATCATCCGGATATGATTGTACTTTCGAAAAAGAGCGCAGAAGAAATTCTTGGAGAAGATAACTGCTACATCATTGATAAAAAGCATTTAGGCGGAGAAAATTTCGCCGAGTACAGTAGCCGGGTCCCGGGATGTTATATGTTTGTGGGAATCGCTACTGATCGGACAGAAGGAAAATTTGGATTACATAGTCCTGTTTTCGAAATAGCAGAAGAGGTTCTTGCACCTGCATCCGCAGTGTTTGCAAATATTGTACTTAATTATTTTGAACAAGAGACAGAGGTGGAAAAATGTTTAAGGTAAGTTATTTTATGGAAGTACTCCCAACCATTGCAAGAAAAGTGAATGTTACGTTCGAGCTCACAATTGTGGCGACGATATTTGCTTTACTGATAGGTGTAATCGTAGCGATTATCAGCTATTACAAAGTAAAAGGTCTTTACCCGCTTACCAGAGTTTATGTTTCTATTATGAGAGGAACACCAATCGTAGCACAGTTATATTTCTTCTATTACGGACTGGCACTCTATAGCGCGGTAATACGAGATATGACACCACTTGTGGCAGTGGCCGTTGTAATGAGTTTTAATATGGGTGCATTCATGTCAGAAAGTATCCGAGGTGCACTTCTTTCCGTGGACGAAGGTCAGAAAGAAGCTGCATATTCACTGGGAATGACAAATTTTCAGCTGATTACGAGAATTATTATCCCGCAGGCAGTCAGAGTTGCGTTGCCGCCGCTCTTTAACGATGTGATCAATTTGATAAAGATGACGTCCCTTGCATTTATGCTCGGTGTACCGGATATTATGGGAGCTGCAAAAATTGAGGGAGCAAAGACTTTTCGGTATTTCGAAATTTATGCGGCAGTTATGCTGATTTACTGGGTAATCATTTTTGTTTTAGGATTAGCACATAAATTCCTGGAGAAGAAGTGTGCAAATATGTATTAAACAGTGTTCTTAAATGGGAAACCATTAAGATAGAATTATTTATTAACAGGAGGAACTATTTATGAAAAAAAGAATTCTCGCAGCAATGCTTGCGACAGTTATGGTAGCAGCTATGGCAGTCGGATGTGGAAGCAGTTCAGCTACTAATTCAGAATCTACAGGAGATGCAAAAGCTGAAACAGAGACCGAAACAAATGATGAGACAAGAAAAGTAGTACTTGTAACAGCAGGAATAGGTGAACCGTACAGCCTTCTCGCCGATGATGGTACATGGACCGGTATCGATGCAGAAATGTGGGCAGAGATTGAAAAGCGTACAGGCTGGGAAGTTGAAGTAAAACAGGCATCATTTGATTCTATCTGGGGTGAACTTGATACCCAAAGAGCAGATGTGTCTGCAAACTGTTGGGCTGTAAAACCGGAAAGAACAGAAAAATACTATGCAACTATTCCGTACTATGGAGATGCTCAGTGTGTAATCGTACCGGAATCAAACACAGACATTAACACATTTGATGACTTAAAAGGCAAAAAAGTAGGATGTACAAATGGACAGGCTGCACAGACAATTATTGAAGAGATGTCACAGGAAATCGGATTCGAAGTAGTGCTTTACGAAGACAGTACTGTTGGTATGAATGACCTGAATCTTGGACGAATTGATGCATTTGCTAATACAACGACAAACGTTAATAATTTCATGCACTACAATGATACCATCAAATTCCGTTTCCTTGATGAAAATCTTACAGCAAATAACGTAGCATACTTTATTCAGAAAACAGATGAAGGTAAAGAACTCTGTGATGAGTTAAATAAAGTCCTTCAGGAAATGCTTGATGACGGTACAGTAGCAAAGATCACAGAAAAGTGGATGTTTGCCGATATGACACAGTTAATTCAGAAATAATATAAAACAGGAAGATTGAGAAAAGTATGGGAACAGAAAAGCCAATGGTTAAGATTGAACATCTGTATAAAGAATTTGATTCGGATACGAAGGTTCTGAAGGATATCAATCTTACAATCAATAAAAATG
>JAXFTO010000104.1:0-2459 GCA_034176745.1 Bariatricus sp.
CTATTATTTCTTCCGTCCAAACGGAGCGGAGCATTTTAATGATGTGTTCGCTTCCGCAGACCACGCTTTATACGAGATAAAGCGCAGCGGGAAAAATGGATATCATATTACCACCCTGCCGGACACCTGCGCCGATCATAATCACACCAGTCGCAATTGACACTCCCCACAGCTAAAGCAGGGGGATTCTTGTTTCAACCACTACTGCATTGGCTAATACCTTACGATATCGCAACGTCTTACACAGTGTCCACAAGCTAGATTATACTGTTCCCGTATGCCCTACGGTGCAGTTTTGTATATCTATGTCGACTGCATTTGCAGTCCTTTATTCAAAATATTTACACTTGCATTTGTATCACGATTATGTATGGTATGACAATCCGGACACTCCCATACACGAATCGCTAGATTTTTCACCAGTGGATTTTTATACCCACAGCAGGAACAGGTCTGACTGCTTGGGTACATAGTTGGCACTTTGATTATATCATTCCCATACCAGACAGACTTATATGCAAGCATATCAAAGAACTTACTCCATGATACAGAACTGATGTGCTGTGCCAGTTTGTGATTACGCATCATATTCTTCACTTTCAGTTCCTCTATACAGATTGTTTGGTTTTCACGAATCAGCATAGTGGACTGCTTCTGTAAGAAGTCATTTCTCTGATTTGTAATCTTTTCGTGAACTAAGGCAACCTTAACACGCTGTTTATTGCGGTTATTTGAGTCTTTCTGTTTTCTTGACAGCTTACGCTGTTCACGAATGAGTTTACGCATTGATTTTTCAAGATATTTCGGATTTGGTTGGGCATTTCCATTACTGTCTGAGTAAAACTCTTTAATGCCAACATCGATGCCTATACGACCTCCATTGTTTTGTCTTGGCTGTGGCTCAAATTCCACGTTAAGAACCGCAAAATACTTGCCTGTAGGAGTATGCTCAATCGTTACATTATTGATTTTTCCTACTTCCATAGACTGACGTATTTTGACAAATCCAAGTTTAGGGAGTTTTATGTATCTTCCTACAATACGGATGTTGTCCCCCTGATTTATTGTTCTATAGGACTGGTGACGATTGTGCTTGCTTTTGAATGTCGGATGTGCTGCACGTTTCTGAAAAAAGTTTACAAAACCTCTGTCGAGGTCACGCAGAGATTGTTGTAACGCAATGGAATCCACCACTTTCAGAAAAGCAAAATCATCACTTTTTTTAAGTTCCGTCAGCATTGCGGAAGTCTGGGAATATCCGATTTTTCTTCCATTCCCAAAGGCTTCATTACGCATGGCAAGTCCTCTGTTGTAGATTAGTCTGCAACAGCCAAGTGTCTGATTGATTAAATTTTGCTGTTCTCTGTTCGGGTAAATTCTGAATTTGATACCTTTTTGCATCAGCCTTGTTTATCCTTTTGTCGTTGCGAGGTTTTCTGATTCTCAATATACTGCTTGATGACTTCCAGTGGGGCATCACCCACTGTAGATACGAAATAGCTGTTTGTCCAGAGTGTCGGTATTTTTGTTCTGAGATACGGAAATTCTTCCCTTAAAATCCTGGAAGTATAGCCTTTTAAGGACTTTACAGCTTTGTGGACACCGAATTGTGGGTCTACTTCCATCAGTATGTGTACATGGTCTGGCATTATTTCTATTTCCAGAATGTCTACAGAAAGATTTGCAGCATACTCCAAGAGTAGTTCCTTCAATCGTATATCTACACCATTGATTAATACCTTTCGCCTATATTTAGGACACCACACCACATGGTATTTACAGGAATAGACGACATTATTGTTAGATTTATATGTTGTATTCATACACGTATTATACCATAGCTTTCAAACTAATACAAACATATATTTGTCCATCTTCAATTACTTGCGTAAATTCGATGGACGTGTCTTATATCCCCATAGCTAAAGCTAGGGGTTTTACGACACATTTGATAACCGATATCATGTTCCTCCAAACATCGCATAACTCCATCACTTGCAGCTAAACCAAAAGCACTTCCACCGGATAGTACAACTGCATTTAATGGATTATCTGCAGTTACAGGGTCTGTAAGTAACGTTTCCCTTGCAGCCACACCACCGCCACTGATATCACATCCGGCCTGTGCACCATTTTCAAAGTAAATAACACTCACTCCCGTCTTTGCCGTATCATCCTGTGCGTGTCCAATAGACACACCCTCAATATCTTTAATTGGAATCTCTTTGATTAAACTGCTCATAAAAAATTAACTCCATTCTTTTTCTTATGTCTTTCAATTGTCAAATTTACAAGAAATATAATGAGTATATCATGCACAATTATAAGACACAATCTAAAATCCCAATAAAAAAAGCCATCCCAGTTTGTTACAAACTAAGCGGCTATTATTACAGGGCTTCCCATCTGTCGGAAGCCCTATTTTCTATTATCATATAATCACTCATTCACAGCATCCA
>JAXFTO010000105.1:0-19210 GCA_034176745.1 Bariatricus sp.
CTATGCAGAAAAACTTGATACAATCCAAAGCGATATTAAAGATATCAAGACAGATATTACTGTGATTATGAAAAAATGATAAATTAGGGAATTACTTATTATATAATAGGTAGTTCCCTTTTTTTTACGGTCTAAGTTTAACTTAGAGGATTTATGGAATTAGAGACGGAGGAGATAGAAAATCAGACTCAAATAATTTTAGTCTGAAAACACTGATTAATTAGTGTATAAATTCACCTCAAATTTCGATTTTAAATCCATACCCTATAAAGAATATGCCTAATGTGTTTAGAACGCCTAAATGAGTCAAATTTCATTGAATAATTCAATGTTTTAACACCATAGAATTTTTGGAAGTGGGATAGAAAATCAAGCGACAGAAATTGTCACTTGAAATCAATCTTCAAAAATATAGACAAAATCTTCGAATAATGGTATACTAATCATCAGTGATGGATTATCACAAATAAATATGGTGATATACATTATATATAGAAAGAAATTTCGCAAAGTAGAAAATGTTGATATGAGTGTGTTTTTAAAATTTTCTAGTTATTTTTATAAAAAGAGTTCAGGAAGTATACCACAACTGGGACGAATAGTTCTGAAACGGAGGATAGGGTATGACTCTTAAGATAAAAGAGGAACTGGAACGGTTATTTTCCCTTGCAGTTCCGCTGGCTAAAGAATTCAGTAAGAATACATATTCTGAATTGTTTCAGAGCAAATATGAGGAATTCAGACCGCTTTTTGAAGAGATTGAATCAGAATGTATGAACGCAGAGGATCAGGATGCCAGGGTTTTGGAAATTGCATCTGTCATACCGAAAGAAATGCATCGGATTTTAGATGAAGCAGGTTCTAAGAGGAAGAAAGAACAGATCCTTATGAATTATAATATGGGAATGGTCACATTCATCATCCCGATGATGCGTTTCGGAAGGTCTCCGATGTGCGAGAAAGTTGTAGATAAGATGATCGGGCTTTGGAATGACAACGGTACAGATATGGAGCTTGGAAAATCCAGTTATGAAGAGATTTTAGGCGGGTTCAAGTCAAGAATGTGTTATATTACAACGGCAGTCTGTGAAGGTCTTGGAAAGCCGGATAACTGTTATGAGCTGGAAAAACTTAGAAATTATCGCGATGGATATCTGGCAAGTTCTGCGGGGGGAGCCGAGATTATCAAAGAATATTATAATATCGCTCCAACGATCGTGAAAAAGCTGGAGCGTCGTCCGGATGCGAAGGAGCTTTATCTGGACATCTGGAGACAATATCTTGAGCCATGCATATCTTTGATCGAAGAAGGAAAAGAAGAAGAGTGCAAAGAAGTCTATACGGATATGGTGCATACTCTTCAAAGTAAATACTTATCTTGAAATTCATAGGAGGAAGGAAAATGAGCGATTTTAGAATCGAAACAAAGTGTATCCAGTCGGGATATCAGCCTAAGAACGGAGAACCGAGAATTCTGCCGATCTATCAGAGCACCACTTATAAATACGATGACAGCGACCAGATGGGCAAATTATTTGACCTTGAGACGTCAGGTTATTTTTATACCAGACTTCAGAATCCGACAAACGATGCTGTTGCAGCGAAGATCTGTGATATGGAAGGCGGAGTTGCCGCAATGCTTACTTCATCCGGACAGGCAGCGAACTTTTATGCAATCATGAATATTGCAGAAGCAGGAGATCATATTATCTGTTCTTCTGCCGTGTATGGCGGTACATATAACCTGTATGCACATACGATTCGCAAGATGGGAATCGAAGCAACATTTGTTGATCCGGATTGCACAGAGGAAGAACTGAACGCAGCATTTAAAGAGAATACCAAAGCGGTTGTAGGAGAGACGATTGCTAATCCTGCACTTACCGTTCTTGATATCGAAAAATTTTCAAAGGCCGCACACGCACACGGAGTACCGCTGATCGTAGATAATACCTTTGCTACACCGATCAACTGTCGTCCGTTTGAATGGGGAGCTGATATTGTAACACATTCTACGACCAAATACATGGATGGTCATGCAGCCTGCGTCGGCGGAGCAATCGTAGACAGCGGTAATTTCGACTGGGATAAATATGCTGATAAGTTCCCGGGACTTACTACACCGGATGAGACCTATCACGGACTCGTTTATACCGAACGTTTTGGAAAAGGAGCTTATATCACCAAAGCAACCGCTCAGATGATGAGAGACCTCGGCTCTATTCAGTCTCCGCAGAATGCGTTTCTTCTGAATATCGGACTTGAGACACTTCATCTGCGTATGCCAAGACATTGTGAGAATGCGCTGAAAGCTGCCGAGTTCCTGAAGAGCCAGGAGAAAGTAGCATGGGTAAACTGCCCGTCTATGGAAGGGGACAAGTATTATGAACTTGCACAGAAATATATGCCAAACGGTACATGTGGAGTTATCACTTTCGGTCTGAAGGGTGGAAGAGATGCAGCTGTGAAGATGATGGACAGCCTAAAGATGATCGCAATCGTGACCCATGTTGCAGATGCAAGAAGCTGTGTACTTCATCCGGCAAGCCATACACACAGACAGATGAACGATCAGGAACTTCTCGAAGCAGGAGTACAGCCGGATCTGATCCGTTTCAGTGTAGGTATCGAAAACATCGAAGATATCATTGATGATCTGAAACAGGCATTAGAAGCAGTTTAATTTTATCGAAATTAATTGAAATGAAGGAGATTGCAAAAGCAGTCTCCTTTTTTGGCATAGATTTTCCTGCGCCTGCACATACTTAAGTTAAAAGAAAGCGAGGAAATGAAAATGTACGAAGATGATGATATCAAAGAATATAAGATACGAAAAAAAACACAGGATGTAAATAAAAGCGAAGAAGACCAGAAAAATGAGGAGAATCTGTCAGAAGAAGACAGCCATATCCGGGAAATGGGAACTCTTCCGCTTAAGGAAAGTGGCAGCCATCATATCGAACTTCTCACGATTATAGGAGAGGTGGAAGGACATGAAGCCGTTTCCGGTAATACGAAGGCAACGAAATATGAACACCTGCTTCCAAAACTTGCACAGATCGAAAACAGTGATCAGGTGGACGGTGTTCTGATTCTTTTGAATACCTTAGGTGGAGATGTGGAAGCAGGGCTTGCGATTGCTGAGATGATAGCGTCATTAAGCAAACCTACAGTATCTTTAGTATTGGGAGGGTGCCATTCGATTGGAGGTCCGCTTGCGGTGTCTGCAGATTATTCATTTATTGTTCCCAGCGGAACGATGATTATACATCCGGTACGAACAAGCGGGATGTTCATCGGAGTTGTTCAAAGTTTAAAAAATATGGAAAGGACACAGGACAGGATTACCGGATTCCTTGCATCTCATTCAAAAATGAGTCAGGAACGTATTGAAGAACTGATGCTGGACCCGACTCAGCTTGTGAAAGATGTAGGAACAATGCTGGAAGGAACAAGGGCAGTGGAGGAAGGACTGATTGATGAAGTGGGAGGTATTAGTCAGGCTTTGAAGAAATTGCATGAAATGATAGACGAAAATAGATAAAAGTATGATAAAAATTAAGTGATGACACAAACTTAACCAGATGATATAATAATATAGTATGTATAAAATCAGCCGTATTTTGCGGAAAAATAAAAGGGGTAATTTATAAGGGGGAAGTTTCATGGCTTCAAACACACAGGGAAAGAAAAAAACGTCAAGGACTTCCACCTCTTCAAAAACGAAGGGGAGAAGTCAGACAAAAAAGAAAACAACAGGAAAAGGAACAGGAAAGTCAAAAGCCGCGGCAGCTGCCGCTTCCCAGAACAGTTTTATGGCGACCGAAATACTGATCTGGGTTACACTTGCAGTCAGTATTCTGCTGGTAATCAGTAATTTTGGACTGGCAGGTTTCGTGGGTGGCAAGATAGCAGGTGTGATGCAGAATATTTTGGGATGGATGGCATATATATTCCCAATATTCCTGTTTTGCAGTGTAGCATTTGTCGCTTCCAATAAAGGAAATACTGTAGCATACATAAAGACCGCTGCCACAGCTGTCCTTATGGTACAGATGTGTGTAGTATTCCAGCTTCTGGACGACAGAGGCGGAGTGATCGGAAAAGCGATCACTGATTTCCTGGTTCCGGCGATCGGAGTGGCAGGAACTTATGTAGTTGTTGTGATCCTCATGATCATCTGCATTGTCCTCATTACAGAGCGTTCCATTCTCAGGGGAGTCCGTAAGGGCAGTGAGAAAGCGTATGACCGTGCAAGAGAGGATATGCAGCGCCATAGAGAAGAAGTGATTGAGAAGAAATTGCAGAAGGAACAGCAAAAAGAACAACAGAGGGAACAAAAGAGAATGGATCATCAGGTTTCCGGAGTTTCCTTTGACACAACACTTGATAGAAAAGCGGAGATACCTAAGGCTGAACCGAAGGCGGATACAAAAGAAAAGACGAAACGATCTTCAAAAGCTACAAAGCGCTCTAAGCAGGATGTGAATACGGTAATTGCAGGAGCAGAGGAAGCTGCTGCGAAGCATATCCTGGAGCAGACCGGGCAGATTGCGCTTGGTGAAGTGGTCATTAACCGCGCAATGCCGATTTCAGCGGTAGAGCTTACACCGGATATGCCGGATGAAATCCAGACAGAGCAGAAGAACGAGACGAAAAAAGAGAAGAAAGCGGAAACGAAAACAGGTGAAATCGTACCTGATTTCTTAAAGGATGCCATGGAAGAGGCAAAAGGAGCATCTGGATCAGTACCGAAAGTCAAAGTGGATGTGGCGAAAGAGACCGCTGATGTGGAGCAGATCATTTCGCAGAACAAGCTGCCTAAAGAATACAAGTTTCCGCCGATTTCATTGCTCAAGAAAGGAAGCGGAAACGGTGGGGATTCAGATGCCCATCTGAGAGAGACGGCAATGAAGCTTCAGAAGACACTCCAGACTTTTGGTGTCAACGTAACGATTACGAATATCAGCTGCGGACCTTCTGTTACAAGATACGAACTGCAGCCGGAGATGGGGGTAAAGGTAAGCAAGATCGTCGGTCTTGCCGATGATATCAAGCTGAATCTTGCAGCTGCGGATATCCGTATTGAAGCACCGATTCCGGGAAAAGCAGCAGTCGGTATCGAAGTTCCGAATAAAGAGAATTCAACGGTTATGCTGCGTGATCTGCTTGAATCTGATGAGTTTAAGAAGAATAAATCAAAGATCGCATTTGCGACAGGAAGAGACATCGGTGGAAAGGTTGTTGTATCTGACATCGCTAAGATGCCGCATCTTCTGGTTGCAGGTGCCACCGGTTCCGGTAAATCCGTCTGCATCAATACGCTGATCATGAGCATTTTATATAAGGCAAAGCCGGATGAAGTGAAGCTCATCATGGTAGACCCGAAAGTGGTGGAATTAAGTGTATATAATGGAATCCCACATCTGATGATTCCGGTAGTTACCGATCCGAAGAAGGCCGCAGGCGCTCTGAACTGGGCGGTTGCTGAGATGAATAAGCGTTACCAGCTCTTTGCTGAATACAATGTACGAGATTTAAAAGGCTATAATGAAAGAGTAGAAAACATCAAAGATATCGATGCGCCTGACAAGCCGCAGAAGATGCCGCAGATCGTCATTATTGTGGATGAGCTTGCGGATCTTATGATGGTGGCTCCGGGGGATGTGGAAGAATCCATCTGCCGATTGGCGCAGCTTGCCAGAGCTGCAGGAATTCATCTCGTACTTGCGACACAGAGACCTTCGGTCAACGTCATCACAGGTCTTATCAAAGCCAATATGCCGTCGAGAATCGCTTTTTCGGTATCATCCGGTGTGGATTCCAGAACGATCATCGATATGAACGGGGCAGAAAAGCTTTTAGGAAAAGGCGACATGCTGTTCTATCCTGCAGGATATCAGAAACCGGTACGAGTGCAGGGGGCATTTGTTTCAGATAAAGAAGTACAGAATGTGGTTGAATATCTGAAAGAACAGAGCGGTAATGTGACATATAACGAGGAAATCCAGAACCAGGTGAATTCAAACCAGCTTGCGCAAGGGACAGCCGGGGGTTCAGATGACAGGGATGCTTATTTTGTTGAAGCAGGTAAATTCATTATAGACAAAGATAAAGCATCAATCGGCATGCTCCAGAGAGTCTTCAAAATCGGATTCAACCGTGCGGCAAGAATTATGGATCAGCTTGCCGATGCCGGTGTGGTAGGAGAAGAAGAAGGAACCAAGCCAAGAAAAGTACTGATGTCGATGGAAGAATTTGAACAATTCATAGATGAATATGTGTAAAATAACGGGAGGAGACGAAAGACAATGAAATGTATGCGCTGTGGAGCAGAATTTTCGGATGACCTTCTGGTTTGTCCGAGATGCGGCCTGGAAATACAAATCGTTCCTGATTATAACCCGCTTGATGATGTGCTTGCAGCCCAGGTAAGAGGAGCTGTTAACGGTACATATGCGACGGATGAATACGCTAATGTATATTCACAGAGAAGAAATGACAGAACTTCATCCATCCGGGAAGGGCAGGATGATTCAAGGGAAAATATGAGAAGAACTGCCATGCTTCGAAACCAGAATGGAAGAACCGGCGAGAAACGTACCAATACAGAAAGATATGCTTCTTCGCGTACCGGAAAAACAGGACAAATGCGTAATGGTACCGGAAAAACAGGATATCTTACGCCGGAAGAATTACGAGAGAGACAAAAGAAGAATGAGCGGCGGAAGCAGCTTTCAAGAAGGAAAAAGAAGAAAAAACTGATTCTGTTACTTTCTGTCATTTGCATCATACTGATTGCCGGTGTGGTCGGTTATCTGAATTCATATACCGGCAAAATGAACAAAGGATATCAATATCTGAAAAACGGTGAATATCAGAAAGCGACAGAATGCTTCAAAAAAGCAGTATCCAAGAATCCAAAGAAGGGAGAGGCCTATGAAGGCCTTGCGAAGGTCTGCCTTGCCCAGAATGATACTGAAGGCGGGGAAGAGATTTTCCTTAATGCAATCAAAGAACAGCCGTCAAGCGTTGATATTTACCGTAAAGCAATCGAGTTCTATGTCGATACGGATCAGAAGATGAAAGTTTCTGTGTTGCTTGATGCATGTTCCGTCAGCAACGTGTTGAATGAGCTTTCTGAATACATATCAGAAGAACCGGAATACAGCCTGGATGATATGAAAGAGTATGAAGAAATTCAGGCACTTGAGCTGACCGGAAGCGGAGAAGCTATCTACTACACAACCGACGGTACAGATCCGACTGAGTCAAGCATCAAATATACAGAACCGATCAGACTGGATGAAGGTACGACAGAAGTACGGGCAATTTCGGTGAACAAAAAAGGAATCCCGAGTCTGGTAGTGAAGAAGACCTACACGATCCAGTTCCCGATTGAAGACGCACCTTCCGTAACTCCTTCTACAGGAGCTTATGACACTGAACAGGTGATTGAGGTCGTAGTTCCGGAGAACTATGAAGCGTATTATACGACAGACGGAAGTGATCCGGATCCGGATTCTTCTTCGACAAAGAAATATGAAGGTCCGATCGATATGCCGGTGGGAAGTACCACATTTAAGGTAGTACTGGCTAATAAAAAAGGACGGTTAAGTGATGTGACAATAAGAAAATATGAATTAAGTTTATCCGAATAAAAGTTGAAGAAACACTTGATATTTAATTGTTTATATTTTATCATAAAGAGAGTAAAACAATTAGGAGGCATAAGCAATGTACAAGATAACAAAAGCTGAAAAGTTAGCTGATAAGATTTATCTTATGGATGTTGAGGCTCCTCGTGTCGCAAAGCATTGTGAACCGGGGCAGTTTGTAATCGTTAAGATGGATGACAAAGGGGAAAGAATTCCACTTACAATTTGCGATTACGACAGAGAAGCTGGCACGATCACAATCGTATTCCAGGCAGTAGGAGCTTCTACAGAGAAGATGACGGCTTTGAAAGAAGGAGACAGTTTCAGAGATTTCACAGGTCCTCTTGGATGTCCTTCAGAATTTGTGAAGGAAGATCTTGAAAGCCTTAAGAATAAGAAGATCTTATTCGTTGCAGGTGGTGTTGGAGCAGCACCGGTTTATCCACAGGTTAAATGGATGAAGGCTCACGGCATTGATGTTGATGTTATTGTCGGAGCTAAGACAAAAGACATGCTGATTCTTGAAAAAGAAATGGAAGCAGTAGCAGGAAACTACTACCCATGTACAGACGATGGTTCTTACGGACATGCCGGAATGGTAACAACCAAGATTGAGAAACTGATCGAAGAAGGCAACAAATATGATGTCTGTGTAGCAATCGGACCGATGATCATGATGAAATTCGTTTGCCTGCTTACCAAGAAGCTTGAGATTCCGACTATCGTAAGTATGAACCCGATCATGGTTGACGGTACAGGAATGTGCGGAGCATGTCGTCTGCACGTTGGTGACGAGATCAAGTTCGCCTGCGTAGACGGACCGGAATTCGATGGACATCTTGTAAACTTTGACGAAGCGATGAAGAGACAGCAGATGTATAAGACTGAAGAAGGCAGAGCATTGTTAAAATTACAGGAAGGTGACACACATCACGGTGGATGCGGTCATTGCGGAGGTGACAAATAATGGCAGACGTATTAAAGAAAGTACCTGTAAGAGAACAGGATCCGAAGGTACGTGCAACAAATTTTGAAGAAGTATGTTATGGATACAATCACGAAGAAGCTGTAGCAGAAGCTTCCCGTTGTATCAACTGTAAGAATGCACAGTGTGTAAAAGGATGCCCGGTAGGAATCAATATTCCGGGATTTATCCACGAAGTAAAAGAAGGAAACATTGAAGAAGCCTACAAGATCATCGGACAGTCTTCAGCACTCCCGGCTGTATGCGGACGTGTATGTCCTCAGGAATCACAGTGCGAAGGTAAATGTATCCGTGGTATCAAAGGTGAATCGATTTCTATCGGTAAACTGGAACGTTTTGTAGCTGATTATGCTCTGGAACATGATATCAAACCTGTAGGAGCAGAAGTGAAGAACGGACATAAAGTAGCAGTTATCGGTTCAGGCCCTGCCGGACTTACATGTGCAGGAGATCTTGCTAAATTAGGCTATGACGTAACTGTATTTGAAGCATTACATGAACTTGGAGGCGTACTTGTTTACGGTATTCCTGAATTCCGTCTTCCAAAGCTGAAAGTAGTTGCTAAAGAAATCGAGAAAGTAAAAGAACTCGGCGTCAAATTTGAAGCTAACGTTGTTATCGGAAAATCTACAACAATCGATCAGCTTATCGAAGAAGAAGGATTTGAAGCCGTATTTGTCGGATCCGGTGCCGGACTTCCGAAGTTTATGGGTATTCCGGGTGAGAACGCAAACGGTGTATTCTCAGCAAATGAGTACTTAACAAGAAGCAACCTGATGAAAGCGTTCGACGATTCTTATGATACTCCAATCGCCGCAGGCAAGAAAGTTGCCGTAGTAGGTGGTGGTAACGTTGCTATGGACGCTGCAAGAACAGCACTTCGTCTCGGCGCAGAAGTACACATCGTATACCGTCGTTCTGAAGAAGAACTTCCGGCACGAGTTGAAGAAGTACATCACGCTAAAGAAGAAGGTGTTCAGTTCGATCTTCTTACCAATCCGGTAGAGATTCTTGAAGAAGACGGATGGGTGAAAGGAATCAAGTGTGTACGTATGGAACTTGGCGAACCAGATGCTTCAGGAAGAAGACGTCCGGTAGCTGTAGAAGGTTCTGAATTCGTAATCGACGTTGATACTGTTATCATGTCACTTGGTACTTCTCCGAACCCGCTGATTTCTTCTACAACAGAAGGTCTTGAAGTGAATAAGTGGAAATGTATCGTAGCAGATGAAGTAACCGGTAAGACTTCTAAAGAAGGCGTTTACGCTGGTGGAGATGCTGTTACAGGTGCAGCTACTGTTATCCTTGCTATGGGTGCAGGTAAAGCAGGAGCAAAAGGAATTCATGAATACCTTTCAAACAAATAATTGAAATATTCATCAATGAGTCTCTCTTAAACGAGGGACTCATTTTTTACAGACAGAAGTATAGAGGAAATTATGAAATATAAATATATATTATTTGACCTGGATGGTACGATCACCGAATCGGGTCCCGGGATTGTGAATTCCGTAGAATATGCGCTTCACAAATTAGGATACGAAGAAAAAGATAGAGAGTCGTTAAAACGATTTATCGGACCGCCGCTTACAGAGTCTATGATGAAATTCTACAAAATGACAGAAGAGCAGGCGGATCAGGGAGTTGTCTACTACCGCGAGTATTATGTCAAAAAGGGAATTTTTGAAAACTCCATCTATGATGGTTTTATTGATAGTATTAAGAAGCTGAAAGAAGCAGGACTTACGCTCGCTGTCGCAACTTCCAAACCGGAAAAATTTGCAAAGATCATTGCGGATAAATTTGATTTTGCAAAATATTTTGCATGTGTCTGCGGTGCCACAATGGATGAGGCCAGAATCAATAAGGCGGATGTTATCAGGTATACGCTTGATACGCTTGGTATATCCGAGGAAGAGAAAAAAAGTGTTCTTATGGTTGGCGATAGAGAACATGATATCCTTGGGGCAAAAGCAAATGGTCTGGATGGCATGGGAGTTCTTTACGGATACGGTGACAGGAAAGAGCTTGAAAATGCCGGTGCCGATTATATCGTAAATACAACAAATGACATCGCAGATTTGATTTTGGAACTTTAATTTGTTACTCTATAAAACCTACTGGTATTGTATTTAAATTAGTACAATTATTTGTGACACTCCTATTGAGTTAAATAATTAACAGGATTATAATAAGTTAAAAGCTTAACAAAGAAAAGGAGTGCTGAAAATGAGCAGATTTACTTTACCAAGAGACGTTTACCACGGAAAAGGCTGTCTGGAAGAACTTAAGAACTTAAAAGGAAAGAAAGCTATCCTCGTAGTAGGCGGTGGCTCCATGAAACGCCAGGGATTTCTTGACAAGGCAGTAGACTATTTAAAAGAAGCAGGAATGGAAGTGAAATTGTTCGAAGGTGTTGAGCCGGACCCGTCAGTAGAGACCGTTATGAAGGGTGCCGAAGCAATGCGCGAATTCGAACCGGATTGGATCGTATCTATGGGTGGGGGTTCCCCGATCGATGCAGCAAAGGCTATGTGGGCATTTTATGAATATCCGGATACCACATTCGAAGAACTTTGCATTCCGTTCAATTTCCCGGAATTAAGACAGAAAGCAAAATTCTGCGCAATTCCGACTACCTCAGGAACAGCTACAGAGGTTACCGCATTTTCAGTAATTACAAACTATCAGACAGGTGTGAAATATCCACTTGCTGATTTCAACATTACACCGGACGTAGCGATCGTAGATCCGGAACTTGTTGAAAAACTTCCTGTAAAACAGGTTGCTTACACAGGTATGGACGCTCTTACCCATGCAATCGAAGCTTATGTATCTACACTCAACGGACCGTTCACAGATCCACTTGCTCTTCAGGCAATCGAGATGGTTCTGGATTACCTTCCGGCATCTTATAAATGTGATATGGATGCAAGAGAGCAGATGCATTATGCACAGTGCCTTGCCGGTATGGCATTTTCAAATGCATTACTTGGTATTGTACATTCTATGGCACACAAGACAGGAGCAGCATTCTCAACAGGACACATTCCACACGGATGTGCAAACGCAATTTATCTGCCATATGTAATCAAATACAATGCACATGATAAAGTTGCAGCCGGCCGTTACGCAGAAATCGCACGCAGAATGGGACTTCCGGGAACTTCTGAAAAGGCTCTGATCAACAGTTTATGCGAAAAAATTGATGAATTCAATGTAAGACTTAATATACCGAAGACTCTGAAAGATTTTGGAATCAACGAAGAAGAATTCAAGGAAAAAGTTGCAAATATCGCAGAACTTGCAGTAGGTGATGCATGTACAGGATCTAATCCAAGAGCAATTGATCCTGCAGCTATGGAAAAACTTCTCACATGTACATATTACGGAACAGAAGTTGATTTTTAAATGAAATCGCTCTAAAGTTTAAGAAAGAAAAGGGATACGTTCTTCTATGGATGTATCTCTTTTTTATTGCCAGAGTAAAGTCATTCATGTATAATATTGAATGGGCAAAATGAATAATTATACAATAGGAGGAAACTAGTATGTCAAAGAGGGAAGACATCCATAAGGTACTGATAATCGGATCGGGACCCATTATTATCGGGCAGGCATGTGAGTTTGACTATTCAGGAACACAGGCATGTAAAGCACTTCGAAATCTGGGATATGAGATCGTTCTGGTAAATTCCAATCCGGCAACGATCATGACAGATCCGGAAATCGCTGATGTTACCTATATTGAGCCGCTGAATGTAGAAAGACTGGAGCAGATCATTGCGAAAGAAAGACCGGATGCATTGCTCCCGAATCTGGGAGGACAGTCAGGTCTGAATTTGTGCTCTGAACTTTCACAAAAGGGGATTCTTGACAAATATAATGTAAAAGTAATCGGGGTACAGGTGGACGCCATTGAGCGTGGAGAAGACCGTATTGAATTTAAGAAGACGATGGAAAGCCTGGGCATTGAGATGGCAAGAAGTGAAGTCGCTTATTCCGTTGACGAAGCTCTTGCAATTGCTGATGAACTCGGTTATCCGGTGGTACTTCGTCCGGCTTATACGATGGGCGGTTCAGGCGGAGGTCTTGTCTATAACGTTGAAGAACTTAAAACTGTCTGCGCACGCGGGCTGCAGGCAAGTCTTGTAGGACAGGTTCTGGTTGAAGAATCTATTCTTGGCTGGGAAGAACTGGAACTTGAAGTTGTTCGTGACTCTGAGAACAACATGATCACCGTATGCTTTATTGAAAATATTGATCCGCTTGGAGTACACACTGGAGATTCGTTCTGTTCAGCACCGATGCTCACGATTTCGGAAGAAGTACAGAAACGTCTTCAGGAGAAATCATACAAGATCGTAGAGTCTATTCAGGTCATTGGCGGAACCAATGTACAGTGGGCACATGATCCGAAGACGGACCGTGATATCATCATTGAGATCAATCCGAGAACGTCCCGTTCTTCCGCACTTGCTTCAAAAGCAACCGGATTCCCAATCGCACTTGTTTCCGCGATGCTGGCGACCGGACTTACATTAAAAGACATTCCTTGCGGAAAATACGGAACGCTGGATAAATACGTTCCGGACGGAGATTATGTCGTTATCAAATTTGCGCGTTGGGCATTTGAAAAATTCAAAGGCGTAGAAGATAAACTCGGTACACAGATGCGCGCCGTAGGCGAAGTCATGAGTATCGGTAAGAACTATAAAGAAGCATTCCAGAAAGCGATCCGAAGCCTTGAAACCGGACGGTACGGACTGGGACATGCGAAGGATTTTGACACGAAGTCCAAAGAAGAACTGTTAAAGCTCCTCATTCAGCCGTCAAGTGAAAGACACTTCGTAATGTACGAAGCCCTCAGAAAAGGTGCGACCGTAGAAGAAATTCACGAACTTACGAAAGTAAAACACTATTTTATCGAGCAGATGAAAGAGCTTGTGGAAGAGGAAGAAGCTCTGATGCAGCACAAAGGTCAGCTTCCGTCAGACGAAGCACTAATTGCCGCTAAGAAGGACGGATTCTCCGATAAATACCTCAGCCAGATTCTTGATATTCCGGAAGAGGATATCAGAAACAGACGTATCAGTCTTGGAGTAGAAGAGGCCTGGGAAGGAGTCCACGTAAGCGGAACCAAGGACAGTGCATATTACTATTCTACCTACAATGCAGAAGATAAGAATCCGGTAAGCACCGATAAACCGAAGATCATGATTCTTGGCGGTGGACCGAACCGTATTGGGCAGGGAATCGAGTTCGATTATTGCTGCGTTCACGCATCACTGGCACTTAAAAAGCTGGGATTTGAGACCATTATTGTAAACTGTAACCCGGAAACGGTTTCTACAGACTATGATACCTCCGATAAATTGTACTTCGAACCACTTACACTGGAAGATGTACTCAGCATTTATAAGAAAGAAAAACCGGTCGGAGTCATCGCTCAGTTCGGTGGACAGACACCGCTTAATCTTGCGGCAGATCTGGAGAAGAACGGCGTTAAGATTCTCGGTACCGCTCCATCCGTGATCGATATGGCAGAAGACCGTGACCTTTTCCGTGCAATGATGGAAAAATTGGAAATCCCGATGCCGGAATCAGGAATGGCAGTCACAGTAGATGAGGCACTTGCAATCGCAAAAGAAATCGGATATCCGGTAATGGTTCGTCCTTCTTACGTTCTTGGAGGACGCGGAATGGAAGTCGTATATGACGCTGAGAGCATGGCAGAATATATGCAGGCCGCAGTAGGCGTAACCCCGGACAGACCAATCCTTATCGATCGTTTCCTCGGGCACGCAACTGAGTGTGAAGCAGACGCGATCAGCGATGGAACCCATGCATTTGTACCGGCTGTAATGGAACACATTGAGCTCGCCGGTGTACATTCCGGAGATTCCGCATGTATCGTACCGTCCAAGTACATTTCCGAGGAAAATGTAAAGACGATCAAAGAATACACAAGAAAGATCGCCGAAGAAATGGGTGTTCGCGGACTTATGAATATGCAGTATGCAATCGAAAACGGAAAAGTATATGTACTCGAGGCAAACCCAAGAGCATCCCGTACCGTACCGCTTGTTTCCAAAGTATGTAACATCCGCATGGTGCCGCTTGCCATTGATATTGTAACATCTGAACTTACCGGAAGACCGTCCCCTGTTCCAGAACTGAAAGAGCAGAATATTCCGTATTACGGAGTTAAAGAAGCTGTCTTCCCATTCAATATGTTCCAGGAAGTAGACCCGGTACTCGGACCGGAAATGCGCTCCACAGGAGAAGTACTCGGACTATCCAAATACTACGGAGAAGCATTTTTCAAAGCTCAGGAAGCAACACAGACAAAGCTTCCGCTTGAAGGAACCGTATTGATTTCCGTAAATGATAAAGATAAACCGGAAGTAGTCGAAGTGGCACGTGAATTTGCAGAAACCGGATTTAAGATCATCGCTTCAAGACATACCTGCGAACTTCTTAAAGAAGCAGGAATCGAGACTGAAATGGTCAATAAGCTGCAGGAAGGCAGACCGAACATGCTGGATCTGATCACAAACGGAAAGATTGACCTTATCGTCAATACGCCAATCGGAAAAGACAGAATCTGGGATGACAGCTACCTCCGCAAAACTGCGATCAAGAAGAAAGTTCCTTACATGACAACGATTGCCGCAGCAAAAGCAACCGTCAGCGGAATCAAGTCCATGAAGAAACAAGGATGCGGAGAAGTTCATTCTCTTCAGGAACTTCACAGCATGATTCATGACAAATAAATAGAAAGCAATAGGGCACCGGTAATTGCCGGTGCCTTTCTGGTAAAACTATGAAAATTACAATACTAACAGTAGGAAAAATCAAAGAAAAGTATCTAAAAGACGCAATATCAGAATACACTAAAAGACTCAGCAAATACTGTAAACTCGAAATCATTGAAGTGAACGATGAAAAAACACCCGACAATGCCAGCAAAGCCGTAGAAAACGCGATCCGCGCGAAAGAAGGAGAACGCCTCCTCAAATACGTCAAAGATGATGCATTTGTTATTACACTCGAAATCCAAGGGAAAATGCTCACATCCGAAGAACTGGCAGAAAAGATGGATACTCTCGGAGTGCGGGGAGTGAGCCATATTATGTTTATCATCGGAGGGTCCATCGGGCTCGGAGAAGAAGTGATGAAACGATCTGACTTTGCACTCAGCTTTTCAAAAATGACGTTCCCGCATCAGCTTATGAGAGTGATATTGCTGGAGCAGATCTATCGGAGCTATAGGATTAACTCGGGGGAACCGTATCATAAATAACAAGTCATTTTATCGATATGGTATAAAATATTAGAGAGGGGGACGCCAAAATCCCAATCTATATGCTGCAGGACGCGCTTTCACTCGGAGTAAAACGCAGCGGTACTAAGATGCCAGAGCGCCGCATAGCAGCGGCTTCTGCCATCAAGTGCCGGCGTTTTACTACGGTTCTTGCAGCAAATAGATTGGGATTTTGGCTGTATGCTCAGATGTTATTTAAGTAGTGAGTAGAAAAGGGAAAAAGTATGCAATATAAAGATTGGACATTTCCTGCAAATGGAAGGCCAATCATAACAATAGATGTCTTTCAGCTGGAGAATGTTGTACAATTTCAATGCTGGAGAGGTGTTTAGAATTCAAAAGTCTCTGAATTAGATTGACATGAATACTGGCAGACCATGTAAAAAAACATATGACCCGATGGCGGTGATGGAAGAACTATAAAGAACCCGAAGTCTCGACCAACGCAGATCGGTGTGAGTTGTATCGAAAAAGAAAAGTGGCGGTGGAGCGGATTATGGACGCCGATGCCCTGTGGAATGCACTGCTTCTTTTTCAAGGGTATACCTTTTACACGGTAACCGAATTGCAGTTTTCCTATGAGATCAGGAAGGGTAGAAACGGGGAGTATACAAAGGAATTGTGGATAGACCGACGGGAAGAAGTACAAAAGCTATGACATAGTTTAACACAGTTGACATGGCTGTGGGAGTGTGGATTGCAAACAAGGGCGGAGGATTGCTTGTTATATGAGCCAATGGAAAGAAGCTTGATAGTTGCTGGGAGGAACTCGTTAATATATTGCATTTTCAAGTTACTCGCGATATACTGAATACACATTATGGAGAAATATCGCCCTCGGCACCTTGAACGGCTATGGTTTATTTAGAGGAACACTCTACGAGTCGGGCAATGATGGCCGTGCGGCAACAGAGTAAAGACAATGATCACTTATGACAACATAAGCATCGCCACAATCCGATCCGGAAAGGGTGATTGCATTCATTTGCGCTTTGTGGGAGATGCAGGAATTCCACATAACATTATTATTGATTCTGGACCATCTTCGACAG
Organism: Bariatricus sp.; assembly: GCA_034176745.1. Taxonomy (GTDB): domain Bacteria; phylum Bacillota; class Clostridia; order Lachnospirales; family Lachnospiraceae; genus Allocoprococcus. The sequence continues at coordinate 17,023 of JAXFTO010000105.1, forward strand.
CAGGAGAGTTTCGGAGTCTCATTGCGTCGATTATTTCTACGGGGAATCACTGGATGCTCTTTTCATCACACATTATGATGAGGATCACATAGGCAATATTCTGAAGATCGGTGATCCAGGATTCCGAGATATCTATTTCAATGCTTATTATGGAGCAGAGCAAACCGAAAACCTATCGGCAACCCAGAATCAACGGCTGTTTCATATGCTCCCCACTGCCAATGTTCATGCCACTGTGTTAGCCGGGAATGAAAAGTTCAGCCGATGTCTGGCTCATTTGTCGGGCAACATCATTTGTATGAAAGCGAAAAGAACTGGTCGGTACTCGTTGCATATGCGTGTACCTGTCTGGACGAAATGGGCAAGATTCCATGGGTGATGTATCACTATCGTAAATACATATGGGTCAAGGATCTGACCCGTGAGCTTTAAAAAAGAAGGAGGAAGAACAATATGATGATTATTGGAATGATTCTGGCGATTCTTACAGTGCTGATTCTCATTGTAGTGCTCCGCGCGGTCATGCTGAAGCCGACTGAAGCAAAGGAAGCAAAAGTGATGCTTGATATGAGTCAGCGGAGTGTGGAATACGGAAAACGTCTGGCAAAAATGATTCAGAAAGAGACGATCTCCTGCCTAAATCAGGAAGACAGAAGTAAGTTCTATGAATTTCATGAGGTTTTGGAAGAATTATTTCCGAATGTGCATAAGACTTGTGAGAAGCATGTATTTAACGGAAGCCTGCTCTTTAAATGGCGCGGAAAAAGCAGTCAAAACCCGATTCTTTTTATGAGCCATCAGGATGTGGTAGAAGCAGGCGGAACCTGGGAACATGCGCCTTTCAGTGGTGACATCGACGAAGAAGGAAGAGTATGGGGAAGAGGAACGGTGGATACTAAAGGAAGCCTTTTCTGTATCTTCACAGCGATCGAAGAACTGATCGGAGAAGGGTATCAGCCGGAAGTAGATGTCTATATCGGAAGCAGCTGTACCGAGGAGTGGAGCGGCGACGGAGCTCCGGCTACTGTAGAATATCTGAAAGAGCAGGGAGTTGAATTTGCGCTTGTGCTTGATGAAGGCGGTATGATCATCGAAGAACCGATCGGCGGCGTCAAAGGAACCTATGGCATGGTCGGCGTTGTGGAAAAAGGATATGGCGATATCAAATTCACAGCCAGAAGCAACGGAGGACACGCGAGTGCACCCAAGAAAAATTCCCCATTGGTACGCCTTGGAAAATTCATGGTAGATGTAGAAAAACACAGCCCGTTCATGAACAAATTCACACCGACACTGGATGAAATGTTCCGGCGCTGCGCCCCGAATATGGATTTTGGGATGAAAGTAATTTTCGCCAACATGTGGCTGTTCAAGCCGCTTCTGGAGAAATTACTTCCATCTATCAACTCCGTGGCAGGCGCAATGATCCACACGACACTTGCATTCACCACAGCAAAAGGATCCGACGGACTGAACGTACTCCCACAGGAGGCATACGTGACCGGCAACATGCGTTTCAGCCACCACCAGCCAAATGAAGAGAGCATCAAGGCCGTGAGCGAAATCGCAAAGAAATATGATATCGAAACAGAAATCATCTGCCAGGACCCTCCATGTCCGATTGTGGATTATAACAGCGATGCATTCCGGTTGGTGGAAGAAACGGCAAAAGAGATATACCCGGGAATCGGAATTTGCCCGTATATCATGACCGGAGGAACCGATGCAAAATACTATTCCGAAGTCAGTAAGAACTGTATCCGTTTTGCACCGCTGTATATCAATGGGCAGCAGTACGGAAGTATTCATGCGCTGAATGAAAATATTTATCAGGGAACACTTCCGATGGGAGTGGATTTTTATAAGAATGTGGTGAAGAAGAGTAGGTAAAGGAGTGACTGGAGAAAGGGAGTATCGTCATTTATCTGATCCTTCAAATAATCACCTTGTTCCCTCGAAGAATATACGGTATAATCAAGTACGCCTCGGCGTACTTGCTGCGAGGTGCGCGTCATGCTTTGCATGACACAATACATCTGCATACCTCTGCAATCCGCCGGAGGCTTTATCTTGGAAGGAGATTGGACTCCCACTAAGACATATTTGCCGCAACTCACCACCTATAGAGGTGGGAGTCTTATCTTCTTTCAAGATAAACAGACATACGATGAAATAAGAGGTATTCTAG
>JAXFTO010000106.1:0-9202 GCA_034176745.1 Bariatricus sp.
CGCCTGAAAAATGCCCGTAACCGGGCAGAAAAGAACCGCGGGGCACGCGGGGATAGCTTATTGATACTTAGCCCTATCGGGCTATTGAGTAAGAAGCCCCTACTTCAAAGCTTTAGGGCTTAAGTAGTGGGAGCGTGTCACAGAAATGACGGATGAATGGCTGGATTTCATAATTGATTGTAGAAGTGGAAAAAGCCATGATTACGATATTGTAATTGGAGCAATGGCGGATGATCAGATTTACAATTATATATCAGATTATATGGATGGTGTGATTACAAGAGAACAATTTTGGGTTCTGGCGAAGTTTAAATATCCGACACATCAGATTACATTTTGTTCAAAAGAAGCGTTAGAATGTCTCGAATACAGAGGTTATGAGGAGGTGGAGTAAATGGTTGGAGCAGGCAGAGAAGATAAAAAAGATAATGATTTATTTTACGTATGTAGTTTGATTGAGTACATTGCGAGAAAAACAAAAAATGTTCGTACAGTAGTTGTCAATTCATTAGGTAAAGAAAGGCTGGAAAAAATATATGATCTGGCGGATGTATACCATTGTGATAATATTGACCATGTATGTGATGAGCTAATAGAAGAAGCAAGCATTGAAGTGGGTGATTTTGATAATGTCAGCGAATGCAGATATGCCATTCCTTCTTGTTGGGATATTGGGAAAGTGTATAAACGTTTGATTAAACAAGTTTCAAGGTTGGAAAATATTGATGTAATTGAAGCTTTGGTGAGAGTTTATAATTCCTTTATTAGTGAAAAAATCAGCGATTATAATAGCAGTGTATATTATGAAAATCCATCATATTTGCTTGAGTGCTATAGAGAAAGTACAATGCTGTAGTTTGAGACGATGATAAATATAAGTACAGCTTAAATAGTGGAATAAAAATATATTGTAAAAATAAAATTCAACCGTTACAATGGCTTGGGAGGATACTTAGAAATATGGATGCATACACAAGTTTTGCCCGTGTCTATGACACCTTCATGGATAACATTCCCTATGAGGAGTGGGCAGAGTATTTAACAGGACTTTTAAAGGAATACGGTGTGTCAGACGGCCTTGTGCTGGATCTGGGCTGCGGAACCGGGAATATGACGGAGCTTCTTGCGGATGCGGGATACGACATGATCGGTGTGGATAACGCGGAAGAGATGCTGGAGATCGCGATGGAGAAGAAGGAAGAATCCGGACATGATATCTTGTACCTTCTTCAGGACATGCGGGGATTTGAGCTTTACGGAACGGTGCGTGCGGTGGTCAGCATCTGCGACTCTGTAAATTATATTGATGATGAAGAGGACTTGACAGAAGTATTCCATCTGGTCAATAATTATCTGGACCCAGGCGGTGTCTTTATTTTTGATTTCAATACTCTTTATAAATACCGGGAGATCCTGGGAGACAGGACCATTGCGGAGAACCGCGATGACTGCAGTTTTATCTGGGATAATTATTATTATGATGAGGACAGGATCAATGAGTATGAGCTCAGCATTTTCATTCGCGAGGAGGATGATCTTTTCCGGAAATATGAAGAGACACATTACCAGAGAGCATATACTCTGGAGGAAATGACGCGCCTTATCAAGGATTCGGGGCTGGAATTCATCACGGCATATGATGCATTTACACACGAAGCACCGAATGAAAAAAGTGAAAGAATCTACATGATTGCAAGAGAAAATGGAAAAAATAGAAATACAGGAGAGTAATAGACATGAATGATTATATTGTGAGAGCAACAGCAGGAGACGGGCAGGTGCGTGCCTTTGCATGCGTGACCACAAATCTGGTGGAAGAGGCAAGAAGACGCCATAATACCAGTCCGGTTGCGACAGCTGCACTTGGAAGGCTTCTCACCGCCGGTGCGATGATGGGAAGTATGATGAAGAATGAGACGGATGTCCTGACGCTTCAGATCAAGGCTGACGGTCCTCTTGCAGGAATCACTGTGACCGCGGATGCGAAGGCGAATGTGAAGGGATTTGTAGAGAATCCGGAAGCGATGATGCCGCCGAAGAATGGAAAGCTTGACGTGGGAGGAGCCGTTGGAATCGGTCTTTTAAATGTCATCAAAGACATGGGAATGAAAGAGCCTTATGTAGGGCAGACGATTCTTCAGACCAGTGAGATCGCGGAAGACCTTACCTATTATTTTGCAACCAGTGAACAGGTACCGTCTTCTGTAGGGCTTGGTGTACTGATGAATAAAGATAATACCGTACACTGCGCAGGAGGCTTTATCGTGCAGGTGATGCCGTTCGTGACGGACGAAGTCTTGAATCAGCTGGAAGCAAATATTCAGAAGATTTCTTCTGTTACGGAGATGCTCGATAATGGTCACACACCCCAGCAGATGCTGGAACAGGTTCTGGAAGGGCTGAATGTGGAGATTACGGATACGATTCCGACACAGTTTGCCTGCAATTGTTCCCATGAACGAATTGAAAAAGCAATCATCAGTATTGGCAAAAAAGATATTCAGTCTATGATCGATGAGGGAAAAGAAGTGGAAGTGAAATGCCATTTCTGCAACACAGCATATAAATTCACTGTGGAAGAACTGAAAGAGATTCTGAAACGCGCAAAGAGATAGGAGAAAGAACATGAAGCATGGATTTGTCAAGGTGGCAGCAGTGACTCCGGATATCCGCGTGGCGGATGTATGGCATAACTGTGAGGAAATATGCGGAAAAATAAAAGAAGCAGAAGCTGAAGGTGCGAAGATCATCGTATTTCCGGAGCTCTGCATTACAGGATATACCTGCAGCGACTTATTTACACAGGATATTCTGCTTCGCGATGCCGAGAAAGCAATTCAGGTGATTGCAAAAGAGACCGGAGAAGGAAATAGTCTTGTGTTCGTCGGCATGCCGCTGGCGGTGGACGGAGAACTCTACAATGTAGCGGCTGCGTTAAACGGAGGGAAAATCCTTGGATTTACGACGAAGACCTTCCTGCCGAATTATGGGGAATTTTACGAGATGCGCCAGTTCCGCCCGGGACCGAAAAAGGCGCGTATGATTCCCTTTGGGGGAAAAGAGATTCCGTTTGGACCGCAGCTGATTTACCAGGCAAAGGAAATGAAAGATCTGGTGGTATCCGCGGAAATCTGTGAGGATGTATGGTCACCGATACCACCGAGCATTGATGCGGCAAGAGAGGGGGCCGTGATTCTGGTTAATTGTTCGGCAAGTGACGAGACGATCGGAAAAGACAGTTACAGAGAAGAACTGATCAAGGGACAGTCTGCCCGTCTGATCGCCGGATATGTGTATGCAAATGCGGGAGATGGGGAATCGACTACAGACGTAGTATTTGGCGGACACAATATTATTGCGGAAAATGGGACTATTTTAAAAGAAGCGAGACGTTTTGCAAATGAAATGACCTTAAGTGAGATTGACATTTGCAGGTTATTAAGTGAACGAAGAAAAAATACCACATTCCAGACAAAGGCAGAACGAATTCTGCCAAGAATCTGGTTCAGTATTCCAGTAGAAGAAACAGTGCTTACCAGGGAATTTGCACCGACACCGTTCGTGCCGGGAAATCTGGCGGAGAAGAACAGAAGATGTGAAGAAATCCTAATGATTCAGGCAATGGGACTTAAGAAAAGGCTTGTGCACACCCATTCCAGAACTGCTGTCGTAGGAATTTCCGGCGGACTGGACTCTACGCTGGCACTTCTGGTGACTGCAAAAGCATTTGACATGGCGGGAAAGAAAAGGGAAGAAATCATCGCGGTAACGATGCCGTGCTTTGGTACCACGGACAGAACCTATCAGAATGCCTGTCTAATGTCAAAAAAGCTGGGAGCGACTCTTCGCGAAGTCAGAATCGCCGATGCGGTTCATACCCATTTCCGGGATATCGGGCACGACGAGGATGTGCATGATGTAACTTACGAAAACTCGCAGGCAAGAGAGAGAACACAGGTGCTGATGGACATCGCCAACAAGGAATGGGGAATGGTCATCGGAACCGGAGATATGTCGGAGTTGGCACTTGGATGGGCAACCTATAACGGAGACCATATGTCGATGTACGGTGTGAATGCGTCTGTGCCGAAGACGCTGGTTCGTCATCTGGTACAGTATTATGCAGATACGTGTAAGGATGAAGAGTTAAAAGCAGTCCTGCTTGATGTGTTGGATACTCCGGTAAGTCCGGAACTTCTGCCGCCGAAGGATGGGGAGATTGCGCAGAAGACAGAGGATCTGGTAGGTCCTTATGAACTTCATGATTTTTATCTGTACTATGTGCTCAGATTTGGATTTGAGCCGAGTAAGATCTATCGTCTTGCAAAGCTTGCTTTTGCGGGCACTTATGATGATGAGACGATACTGAAATGGCTGAAGACATTTTATAAGAGATTTTTCGCACAGCAGTTTAAGCGCTCCTGCCTCCCGGACGGACCGAAGATCGGCACGGTTGCGCTTTCACCGAGAGGTGATTGGAGAATGCCAAGTGATGCATGTGCGGCAGTATGGATGAAAGATCTGGAACAACTGTAAAATAGGAATAATTTTTGCGCCTGCCGGGAAGAATGATTCCATATGGAGGAGTGTCGATATGGAATATTCAGAGGTAAGTAAAAATCTGGAGGAGAACAACCGGAAGATTACAAGTGTTCTTCCCGTGCAGGAAAGTTTTGATATTATTCAAAGGAATATGGAAATCGGAGGACGAAAGAGTTCGTTCTATTTTATTGATGGTTTTACGAAGGATGAATCTATGTTGAAGATCATGGATTCATTTTTTAGTGTTACGCCGGAAAATATGCCGGAAGATGCCACTGCATTTGCGGAAAGGCATGTACCCTATGTGGAAATAGATATACTGGGAAAATACAATGAAATCATAAAAAATATTTTATCGGGAGTGACTTGCCTTTTTATTGACGGATATGAGGCATGCATCGCGATTGACTGCAGAACGTATCCGGCAAGGAGTGTGGAAGAGCCGGAAAAGGACAAATCTTTGCGCGGCTCCAGAGACGGTTTTGTGGAAACCATCGTATTTAACACAGCACTAATGAGAAGGAGAATCCGGGATGAACATCTGATCATGGAAATGTCAGAGGTGGGGAACAGTACCAGGACAGATGTGGCGCTTTGTTATATGTCGGATCGAGTGGATCAGGAAATGCTGGAAAATATACGAAGAAAGCTGAACGAAATCCAGGTAGATGATCTGCGTATGAATCAGCAGAGCCTTGCAGAAGCACTTTTGAAAAGAAAATGGTTCAACCCTTTTCCGAAATTTAAATTTACGGAACGTCCGGATACAGCAGCAGCCTGCCTGTTGGAAGGAAAAGTGATCCTTCTGGTGGATAATTCTCCATCGGCGCTGATTGTACCCACATCGATTTTTGATATGATTGAGGAGGCAAATGATCATTATTTTCCGCCAATCACCAACATATATTTAAAAACATCAAGGGCAATTATTACGGCGCTGACCATTTTTCTGGTTCCTCTTTTCCTTTTGATGATGCAGAATCCCCAGTGGGTTCCGGAAATGTTTGATTTTGTTGTGGTGAGAGATACGGTAAATGTACCGTTGATCTACCAGATTCTGATTTTGGAACTGGCAATTGACGGACTTAGACTTGCTGCACTTAACACGCCAAGCATGCTCAGCACGCCGCTCAGTGTGATCGCAGGTATTGTCATGGGAGAATTTTCGGTGAAATCAGGTTGGTTCAATTCGGAAGTTATGCTGTACATGGCATTCGTATCGGTGGCAAATTATACCCAGCCGAACTTCGAACTGGGGTATGCACTGAAATTCATGCGTCTGCTCCTTCTGGTTCTGACAGCAATGTTCAATCTGGTGGGATTTCTTCTGGGATGCGTGATCGTTATCTGGTGTATCTGTGTCAACAAAACATTATCGGGGAAAAGTTATCTGCATGTAAAACTGAAATAAATCTTAAGAAAATACCTGTTCTCTTGTGAAAAAACGGAAATCATATTATAATTGTTTAGTGGTACTATGAGAGGAAGAGGGAATATGAATAACAAACAAGATGAACGGCTGGGGACGGAGCCGCTTGGAAAGCTGATCGCATCTCTTGCGCTTCCGGCGGTTGCAGCCCAGCTGATAAATGTGCTTTATAATATCGTAGACAGAATTTACATCGGTCATATTGCAGGGTATGGTGACATGGCACTTACGGGGGTCGGAGTCACATTTCCAATTATTATGATCATCTCGGCGTTCAGTTCATTTGCCGGCATGGGAGGGGCTCCGCTTGCGTCGATTGAACTGGGAAAGAAGAACTATGAGAAGGCGGAAAAGATTCTCGGGACCAGTATGGCGCTTTTGATTGCCTTTTCGATTACCCTTACTATTGCATTTCTGATCGTGAAGACACCGGTTCTCTATATGTTCGGAGCAACGGATAACACGATACAATATGCGAGTCAGTACATTACGATTTACCTGCTGGGGACGATATTTGTCCAGTTTGCATTGGGGCTGAATACATTTATCAGCGGGCAGGGAAATGCAAAGATCGCGATGCTTTCAGTCCTGATAGGAGCTGTGATCAATATTATTCTGGACCCGATATTTATCTTTCTATTTGGAATGGGAGTAAGAGGAGCAGCGCTTGCAACGATTATTTCCCAGGCTGCCAGTGCAGTGTGGGTGGTACGGTTCCTTTTATCGAAGAAGAGTGTGGTTCGCATTCGCAAGGAGAACATACGCCTGGACGGTGAGATGATAAAACATATTGCCGCACTTGGAATTTCGCCATTTATCATGCAGAGTACAGAGTCGCTTGTCATGATCACATTAAACAGCAGATTAAAAATTTACGGCGGAGATCTGTATGTAGGTTCCATGTCGATTCTGACAAGTGTAATGCAGCTGGTATCTGTGCCGGTGCAGGGATTGAATCAGGGCATACAGCCGATTCTCAGTTATAACTACGGCGCGGGAAATAAAGAAAGGGTGCTGGGAACATTTAAGAGAATGGTGACGATCTGTCTTACTCTGACAATCGTAATGTGTGGAATTGCCATTTTAAAGCCTCAGATATTCAGTTCGCTTTTTACGAATAAAGCAGAGCTTCTGGAAGTTACGAACAGTGTTATGCCGATTTACTTCCTTGGTATGACGGTCTTTGGCATCCAGATGGCATGTCAGACTACATTTATTGCCCTTGGGCAGGCGAAAGCATCATTGTTTATCGCACTTTTGAGGAAAGTGATTTTGTTGATTCCGCTGGCGATGATTCTTCCGAATTTCTTTGGAGTGATGGGAGTTTATTATGCAGAGCCGACTGCAGATATTTTTTCTGTACTTACAACGATCATTCTTTTTGCAATAACGATAAAACGTGTTATATAGAATTGGAAAAGTATAGAATAGTTACTATACTACTTTAAAATTGGAGGATATGAGATGAGTGAATATATGATTATGACAGACAGCACAGTGGATCTGCCGAAAGAGTATCTGACAGAGGAACTGGGGGTGGAGTATATCCCGCTTTCTTATATTATGGATGGTGTGACATATGAGGATATGAGTGGACTTGGCGGAAAAGAATTTTTTGATAAGATCAGAGAAGGTTCTCTACCGACAACATCCCAGGTGAACCCGGAACAGGCAAGAAAAGCACTGGAGCCTCATCTGAAAGAAGGAAAAGACATTCTCTTTATTGGATTTTCTTCTGCGCTTAGCGGAACTTTTAACAGTATCAGAATGGCAGCTGAAGATCTTCAGGAGGAATACAGCGAGCGGAAGATTATTGTGATCGATTCTCTTTGTGCAAGTATGGGAGAAGGCCTTCTTGTATACAAAGCTGTTCAGCAAAAACGTGCAGGAAAAACGATGGAAGAAGTGGCAAAATGGGTGGAAGAGAATAAACTTCATATCTGCCATGACGTTGCAATCGATGACCTGAATCATCTGCACAGAGGTGGAAGAGTCTCCAAAACAGCTGCCGTTGTGGGAACAATGGTGCAGATCAAACCGATCATTCATATGAACGATCAGGGAGAACTTAAAGTCATTGGTAAACAAAGAGGACGCAAGAAAGCGCTGCATCATATCGTGGATATGGCAGTAAAACAGTCGGAAGGATGGGAAAATGACATCATTATGATAACTCATGGTGACTGCGAAGAAGATGCGAAATATGTTGCCAGGCTTGTAGAAGAGAAGATGGGGATCAGTAATATCCTGATCCACTGCATCGGAAGTGTAATCGGAAGTCATACCGGTCCGGGAGTTATTGCGGTGTTCTGTATGGGTGAGAAGAGATAGTGATTTATCTTGGAAGAAGATAAGACTCCCACCTCGCAGCAAGTACGCCGAGGCGTACTTGAAGTAATAAAAAAAGTAGTTGACAAAACAGATAAAATGTGTTAGATTAGTATTTGCGTGAAGCGAAAAAGAAAGCAGAGTATCCACTCTCACCTTAGCGCAATCGGGCGACTAATGGTTTGATATTGATAACAGTATACCTTATTTAGGTGTTTTGTGCAATGAAAAGTGGATAATCTGAGATTATTCACTTATTTTTATGTATGGAGGTGCACGACAATTAGCGATTTAATGATCAACGAACAAATCCGCGACAGAGAGGTGCGTGTCGTTAGCGAGAGTGGGGAACAATTAGGAATTATGTCAGCGAAAGAAGCGATGAAGCTGGCACAGGAAGCGGAACTCGATCTGGTTAAGATCGCTCCGACAGCAAAACCGCCTGTATGTAAGATCATCGACTATGGAAAATATCGTTATGAACAGGCGAGAAAAGAAAAAGAAGCAAAGAAGAAACAGAAAACTGTCGAAGTTAAGGAAGTGCGTCTTTCACCAAATATTGACACTAATGATCTGAATACGAAGATGAACAATGCAAAGAAGTTTATTACGAAAGGTAATAAAGTAAAAGTAACACTTCGCTTCAGAGGAAGAGAGATGGCTCATATGCAGCAGAGCAAGCATATCCTTGATGATTTTGCAGATATGTTAAAAGATGTCGCTGTTGTTGAAAAGCCGGCAAAACTTGAAGGCAGAAGCCTTAGCATGGTTTTAACTGAAAAACGTTAAAAATAAACATTTTATATTAAGGAGGAAATCATCATGCCAAAAATTAAAACAAATAGAGCAGCTGCAAAGCGCTTCAAAAAAACTGCAACAGGTAAGTTAAAAAGAAATAAAGCT
>JAXFTO010000107.1:0-2902 GCA_034176745.1 Bariatricus sp.
AAACCCTCATTGAATGTCTCAAAGTACATTCTAGGGCGTTTAAATAAGTGAGGGACTTAAATGGCAAAACATAAAATCAGCGTACCTTTAACCAAACAGGGCATCAGACAACTGCAATCCGAATTGGACAAATACATGGACGATATCAAGTACAAAGCGAGGGAACTTGCTGAAAAGCTTTCAGAGCGTGGTGTTGAGATTGCACGAGTACGGATAGCTGACTTAGACGCTATCTTTACAGGAGACTTGCTATCAAGCATTCACAGTGAGTACAAAGGCAGTCAGACAGGCGGCACTATATTTGCAGTGGTTGCAGGAACAGACCATGCTTTATTTGTAGAGTTCGGTACAGGCCAGCGCGGTCTTGACACTCCATATCCGCATCCACTTCCCAATGGTGTAAGTTGGGACTATGCGACAGGAAAGACAATAAGGAAGAATGCAGTAACAGGCAGATATTATTGGTTCTACCCAGGGCAGGACGGATTATGGCATTACACAGAAGGAATGCCGTCAAGACCTTTTATGTTTAGCACAAGTCTTGAATTACAGAAGATTGTGGTTGAGGTAGCAGAGGAGGTGTTTGGAAAATGAAAATATTTTTTGATACAGAATTTACAGGGCTTCACAAAAATACAACGATTATCAGTATTGGTATGATAGCGGAAAACGGTAAGAAGTTTTATGCGGAGTCCACTGATTATGACGGTAAACAGTGTGATGATTGGATTCAGAATAATGTGCTTGCGTATACCATATTACAAGGCAATGAAGATATGGCAAAGGCGCTTGGAGAAGATGCGGATGCAACGGTTGTAATCGGTTGTGCTGACAGTATTTTACATGAACTGAAAGCATGGCTATCACAGTTTGATGAAGTGCAGTTTGTTTCCGATGTGTGCCACTATGATTTTGTCCTGTTGATTGACATTTTCGGAAATGCTTTTGATTTACCAGAGAATGTGTCAGCAAGTTGCCATGACATCAATCAAGATATTGCAAAACATTATGGTATATCTGAAAGAAAAGCCTTTGATAAGTCAAGAGAAGAAATCATTTCAGAATTGTGTGGTGAGACGATTTACGGTATTAAACATAATTCGTTGTATGATGCCGAGGTAATTAAGGCAATTTATGAGGCGGTGGTTTAGTGTGGACTAAGTACATAAAATCAACTGTTCTCACACGGATAAAGACAGATGGAACCGCAAAACTGAAATCTCAATTTCCAAACATTTACTTTACGACTTCTGACAAGATGGCTACTAATCCAAAATTCCCGACTGTATATCTGAAAAAATTACAGTCGCCCGAAAAAGGCAGAACACTTGATGGAACAACAGTAAATGCAACACTTGCAAGCTTCCAAATTGATGTTATCGACAATAAGAGTGATAACAACGCTGAGAATGTCGCTGATGTAATAGCAGACATTATGAAAAGCATGGGTTTTGAGATGTTGGGCGACCCGTTCCCTGACAGTCAAAGCACAGGAGAATACAGATTTACGTCACGATGGCAAAGGCTAATCGGCGCAGGAGAATATAAAAAGCTATAACACAGTAATCAGAGCAGAAATGCTCTTATTTTTTTGCAGATTTTAAGGAGGAATTAACATGGCAGCAGAAGCAGGAATTTCAGCTTTAGGAGTTAAAATTGGCTATGCAACAGGCGCATCTGACACAAAGCCAAGCACTTTTAAATGGCTTGAAAGATGTAACAGCATCGGTGGAATCTCTCTTTCTACAGAACAGATTGACGCATCAGCATTAGAGGATAAGATTTCACGTTATGTGCAGGGCAGACAGGACACAGGCGGTACATGGGAAGTTACATTTAATATTTCCGATGACGTTGTGACACAGCTTGAAGGATTGATCGCAGCATACAAGGGGCTTACAGGTGGAGAGAAGATGTGGTTCGAAGTGTGGAGTCCATATCTTACAAAAGGATTTTTTGTAATTGCACAGGTTCCAGAGAATATCCCTATGCCAGAGATTTCACAGAACTCATTGCAGACAGTATCACTCACATTGACGATCGAGGAATACAAAGGGATGGATACAGCTGTAGAACCAACAGCATAGTCAGAAAGAAACGGGGCGGTCTTCGGACTGCCCCTTTCCTTATAGTAATCAATTATTTCTTATTAAAGAAAGGGAAAGGTATATAGTATGAACACATTTACAATTAATGGAAAAGAATACAAGGCAAAAGCATTTGATTTTAATTTGGTTTGCGATTTAGAGGATATGGGAATTTCACTTGAACAGGCATCAAACAAGCCTACATCATTAGTCCGTGCATACTTTGGATTGTGCGCAGGAAAGTCTAAGGAATATGCAGGAAAAGAAATGGAAGCGCACCTTATGGCAGGCGGAACGTTTGAAGATATTATGGTTGCTATGTCTGATGAAATGGCAAAGTCTGATTTTTTTCGTCACCTCAACAAGACAGAGGAGACGGAAGATGCAGAGAATACAGACGAAGCGAAGAAGAGCAAGTAACATACAAGACTTTAAGAGAATTATTTGAAAATGAGTGGTTTCCTAAAGCAAATGCGATAGGTGTATCGTGGCAAGATTTTTGGGGAATGAATCCACATATTATAAAACTTTTGGCAAAAGGTCATGAGGAAAAGATAAAAGAGCAGGATTATCTTGCTTGGATATCAAATCAATATACTTTGTCTGCCGTATCGGTCGCAGTGGAACACTGCCTTGCAGGCAGAAAAGCAAAGTCAAAATACATCGAAGAACCGATTTTACATAATATCGGAGATAGTACAAAAGAGAGTACGCCTATGACCGATGAAGAAAAGAAACAGCAGACAGAACAGCTTTTCATGAAGCTTCGGATAATGGGTACAAATTTCAATATGAATCACAAGGACGGTACGGGG
>JAXFTO010000108.1:0-5528 GCA_034176745.1 Bariatricus sp.
AGGTGACGTTATGGGAGTAATGACAATAGACGGTAGAAAAGTAGAATTTACCGATGAAAGAAATGTATTGACCATTATCCGGAAAGCGGGAATCAACATCCCTACACTTTGCTATCATTCAGAACTGTCCACCTTCGGCGCATGTCGTCTGTGTACGGTAGAAGATGACCGTGGAAGAATGTTTGCATCCTGTTCCGAAGAACCAAGAGACGGTATGGTAATCTATACCAACACCGGAAGACTGAAAAAATACAGAAAGCTGATTGTAGAACTGCTTCTTGCAGCACACTGCCGTGACTGTACCACCTGTGTCAAGAGCGGTGAGTGTAACCTGCAGCTTCTGGCCCATCGCCTTGGTGTAACGAATGTAAGATTTGAAAATACAAAAGAACCGCAGCCGCTGGATTTCAGTTCTCCTTCTATCGTAAGGGATCCAAACAAATGTATCCTCTGCGGCAACTGCGTTCGTGTCTGTGATGAACTGCAGGGAATCGGTGTTCTTGGATTTACCCACCGTGGAACCGATGCACTGGTAACGACTGCATTTGGAAAAGATATTGCCACCACAGAATGTGTAGCCTGTGGACAGTGCCGTGTATTCTGTCCGACCGGTGCCATCAGTATCCATACCGATATGGATGAGGTATGGGATGCACTGGCAGATCCGAACGTTCGCGTTGTTGCACAGGTTGCTCCGTCCGTTCGTGTGGCAGTTGGAGATGCTTTCGGACTGCCGAAGGGCAAGAGTGTTATGGGCAAGATTGTCAACGTACTGCACCGTATGGGATTTGATGAAGTATATGATACTACCTTCAGTGCCGACTTAACTATTATGGAAGAATCTGCAGAATTTCTGAAGAGAGTAGAGAACGGCGGAACACTGCCGCTGTTGACGAGTTGCTGTCCTGCATGGGTAAAATTAGTGACCGATCAGTATCAGGAATTTATTCCGAACGTATCCACCTGCCGTTCCCCACAGGGAATGATGTCAGCGGTTGTCAAAGAATGGTTCCGTGATTCGGAGCACAACCAGGGCAAACGTACCGTTATGGTATCTTTCATGCCATGTACTGCTAAGAAGATGGAAGCAAAACGCCCCAACAGCTTCACAAAGGGCGAACAGGATACCGATTATGTAATCACCACAACAGAACTGGTTCGCATGATTAACAATTCCGGTATTGATTTTGCATCACTGGAACCGGAATCCAGCGACGTACCGTTCGGATTTGGATCCGGCGGCGGCGTAATCTTCGGAGTAACCGGCGGTGTAACAGAAGCTGTTCTCCGTCGTCTGGTAGATGGACATGATAAAGTAGCTCTGGATGCCATTGCTGAATGTGGTGTCCGCGGTGATGACCCGATCAAAGAATTCACTGTTCAATATAAAGGAATGGATGTTAACATCTGCGTAGTCAGCGGACTTGCAAATGCCCGCACCGTTATGGAACGGGTTAAGAATGGAGAGGCCAACTACCACCTGATCGAAGTTATGGCATGCCGCCGAGGCTGCGTCATGGGAGGCGGACAGCCTACCAGAGCGGGAGACCGCACAAAAGCAGCAAGAACACAGGGTATCTACAACGCTGACAGCGTTGCTGTAGTAAAGAAGTGTGACGAGAACCCGATGATCAACTCATTGTATGACGGATTCCTGAAAGGTAAGGAACATGAGCTGCTGCACAATGAAGGATATTGATGCTGTGATATATTAATATAGGAAGAAAAAGAGCCGGGAAGGAATGTAATCATTCCTTCCCGGCTCTTTTTCTTGTTATCTTCGAGTTTTGAGCTGGTGAGAGACTTGAGCGGGGTCTATATAAGAAAAAATTCTTCCCCCCAGACCCTGCCCCCGCATTTTGCGAAATGAAAAGCTGGCAACATACCCAAAGATAAGCCTTTGCACACCTGTGAACATTTGCGAAGTATACTTATCTTTCCGATGCCACCTTCACAAGACACTGCTTTTTATAAAACGCAATCCCGATGGAAAGTACCTGTTTATACCCGGATTTTTTTATTTCAGTGGCATATTGATTCCTTGAAATTTGTGCCAGAGCAGTATCGCAGGAGGAATCCAGCTTGATTTCGGAGTCCGTGACTTTGGTTTCGATGACAATAGCACGGCGATTTTTTCTGTCTTTCACCGTAATATCTGACCGGCCAAGCTCGTTTTCATGGTTAGATTTTACAACGTACCCTTTGCCGGCAAGCTGGCCTGCCAGAAATGCGTGATAAAAGTTTTCCTAAGCTTCTGTTTTTGCCAGGAACCATTCATTGATGCTTTTTCTGAATAGTCCTCGTATCTCGGCGTTTGGAATCGTCAGTGCGAACTTCCCGTCCTCGAGAGTCTCCGGGATATCTTCCGGACGCATCCTGGTCAGATAACCTGTGAAATATAGCAGCGTCCAAATGTTCCTTTCGGAGGAGTGCAATACATCGTAGGTCAGATTGGACTCAATCGATTCAATGATATATCCCCCGGAGAGAAGTGTTTCAAACTTATCATTGACATCTGCCTCAGTCGAACTAATGAATTGGTAAATGATATCGTTGTGGCTTGTGTGCTCCCAGTAGCTGGTCGGAGGCGTGGCTGGATCGATCAGCAGGTTCTTCGCATGGTTCATCACATCCCATGGGCAGTAAACGTCATGGTTACCGAAATGATAGCCGTCATACCATCTCTTGATCTCATCTGCATGATCAGTAAGACCGGTGTCGAGCAGGAGTTTGTCCACATCTGCCTGTGTGAATCCAAAATATTCATCCAGCCGTGAGTCCGAGATTGTATCGGACACGAAATTGTTGGTACCGGTGAAAATACTTTCCTTAATGATTTGCAAACATCCTGTTACAATGGCAAAATTAAGGGCGGGGTTGTCTTTGAGTGCAGACAAAACGCCGCGGATGGTGCTAAGCATCTCTTTATAGTAACCTTTTGCACTTGCCTTTGCCAGTGGCACATCGTACTCATCAATGAGGAGAATGACCGGTTTTCCATAATGTCAGGACATGACATGAGTGAGAAATAGAAGAGAATCCTTTAATTCGCTTTTAGTAGCGGTCCGTTCTGCGATTTTAAGAAAGACTTTCTTATCAACTTCATGCATAGCTTTGCTGTCCAAAAGATATACGTGGTTCATAAATATATTGGAAATAGTTCCTTCGAGCATCCCATACGCATCATTGAAGTCATCACCATCAACATTTCTAAAAGAAATAAAAATAGTGGGATATTGGTTCATCCAGCACTTACACAGATCTTCATTTTTTGAAACGGAAAGGCTTTCAAATAATGCGCTGCTGTCTTTCCGGATGTCAAAAAACTCAGCCATCATGCTCATACCCAACGTTTTCCCGAAACGTCTCGGTCGGGTGATGATCAGGGTGACCTGCGTAGCAATCGTTCTTAGTAATTCTTCAATTAATCCGGTTTTATCAACATAATAAAAGTCATTTTTTCTGATATATTCAAAATCAGAACGACCGACAGGAATATTGATATTCTTCATTGCATTCAGTCCCTTTCCGGTTTTCAGCCACTAAAATTATCAATAGGTTACATACACCAATGATGTTAATAGCTTACCATAGGGCGGTGGTATTAGCAAGATTTTACTCTTCAAATTCAGGTGGTCTATGATGAAAAATTTTCTGGAGAATTGATGGAAGCATGCCTGACCCTGTGGAAGAATGCAGAATATGTACGGCAGAAACCGGCGCAGCTGGATCACCTTGTCGAAAATGCACGAATACAAATTGCAAAAACAAAATAATACTTGCGTTTGTTTAAAATCTATGATATATTGCTATTAAGCATTATATTTCTAAATTTCTATGCGGCACTTGCCGTGTCTGATATTCTATATTCTATTCAGAAATCTCAATGCTTGAATCTCAAAAACAAAAGCAGAGAGGTTTGTCTGGCAGATAAGGAATCAGGGACCTCCTGCATAATTAAAAAAGGAGGTTTGCGAATGACAACACCCGCAAAGGAATTGAAACCAGTGAAAACGTACAAGGACAGAATGTTCAGGATGATCTTCAGTGAGAAAGAGAAGTTGCTGGAGCTTTACAATGCAGTAAGCGGAAAGAATTATGAGGATCCGGAGCTCCTTACCATCAATACTCTGGAGAATGCGATCTACATGTCGATGAAGAACGATATCTCATTTCTGATCGATTCCCGTCTTTCTCTGTATGAACACCAGTCAACGTATAATCCTAACATGCCGCTGAGGCTGCTCCATTACATATCGGATCTGTATGAATCCATGGTCAATCCGATAAAACTGTATGGAAGCAGTCCCGTCCAGATTCCACCACCAAGGTTTATCGTGTTTTACAATGGAACCGAGGAAAGACCGGAACGTGAGGAACTATGCCTTTCCAGACTGTATAGTGTGGAGGAAGAAGAAATCTGGCTGGAATTGAAAGTGGTGGTGCTGAATATCAATATGGGGCATAACAAAGAATTGATGGAGGCCTGTCGTACCCTGTGGGAGTACGCGGAATATGTACGGCGTGTGAGGCAGTACAGGAAAGAGATGAGCATTGAAGAGGCAGTGGAGCGGGCCATCACAGAGTGTATAGCAGAAGGAATCCTGAGAGAATTTCTGATCGAAAACCGGGCGGAGGCGAAAGCAGTGAGTATCTATGAATATAGCGAAGAAGAACATATACGGATGGAAAGAGAGGACGCATTTGAGGATGGGAGGAAATCCGGGATAGAGCAGGAGAAGATTAATACAAATCGGGAAAAAGAGCGAGCTGACACTGAAAAAGAGCGAGCTGACACCGAAAAAGAGCGAGCTGATACTGAGAAGGAGCGTGCCGATACCGAAAAAGAGCGTGCTGATATAGAGAAACAGCGAGCTGATAAGGCGTTAAATAAAGTGAAAGATATGGAAGCTGAAATCCAAAAACTGAGGCAAAAAATAGGGAAGTACGAAGGGGGAAGTGATGACTGAGCCACCAATCGCTGAATAATATTTATCTTGAGATGTATTATGTCATGCAAAGCATGATGCACACATCGCAGTAAGTACGCCGAGGCGTACTTGAATGAAAAAGTAACGTTTAGACAGCTGGTCGGGCGTTACTTTTTTTGTGTGGTTTTCCATTCTGCGGGTAGCTGTATAGTGTCAATTTTTAAAGTCAATAAAAAATCACAAGAGAAATGTAGAAAAATGTCGAGTGATTTATGTGTACAATTGTATGATGCCTGTTGTATCATAGAATATAGAAAACTGATTGTCTGAACGTTTTTATTTGGTTTTTTGATTGATAATAATAAAATTCGTTCAGGGACAATAAATATGAAACAACCCTGAAACCAGTGGCTTTTACTATGGTAAAAGGTGAAAGTCTATGTTATAATTTTCATAGATAATTAGCAGTTATCCTTCAATTTTCAAACCGTATGATGCCTATTATCTGATTATAAAGGCAATTTTAATGACATTAACTTAAGCTTCAAAGGAGACTCATATGACTAATTACAAATCAGTGTTACAGCGAATAGAATC
>JAXFTO010000109.1:0-13937 GCA_034176745.1 Bariatricus sp.
GTAAAAGAAATGGCCGAAAAAAGTGTGGAATTAATTTTAAAAAAAATAAAGGGAGAGGAAATTGACCTTCTTACGATGCTTCCTGTTGAATTTGCAGACGGAGGTACGACACGTTAGGGGAAACATCATTTCTGAATTCAAGCTAAAGTCAAAAGGAAGGGAATTCTCCTTACATGAATTCCCTTCCTTTTGTCAAATCAAATTATATTTTACTACATCCATACACACACTGCCATCTGCGAAAAATGATATGCCATCTGCTGCCTGATCTGTATACATGGTAGCAGTAAGCACATGTTCCCCATCGTTCACAAAAACTTCCGCACTGAATCGATCCAGAATGATCCGTAATTTCAATTCGTTATTGGTGTAATTTACTTTACACCGCCTTTGATGTATAATTGCTCTTCGTGATCCGGAAAACTTGCGGTCTATTTTCAATATAGATTCACGGGGCCGGAAGCTCAGTGAAGTATAAAATTGTTCATTTTGTGCGAATCTCACTGCACATTTATGGTAGATCTCCTTTTTATCGCCCGGGCGCAGTATCAATTCAATCAGACAAAGTGTCCCATTTCCATTGTGATATTCATATCCTTCCGGAAACATATCCTGCGGACTTGTAAGCAGAAGCCACTTCCCATCCAGTTCAAAAAAATCCAGACATTCCCACATTTTTCCAGAACGATTGTTATTTGCAACAAGAACCTTTTTAAAATGCCAGTCAAATCCATCCCGACTTACAAATAGCAGAATCTGTCCGCTGCCGTCTGCCGGACGGTTTCCCACTACACAACAGTAACTTCCGTCTGCTTTCCGCCAGATTTTCGGATCTCTGAAGTCTAGCCGACTTCCTCCTTCCGGAAGATCTCTTTCATCCAGAACAGGATTCTTTCCATATTTCACATAATCCATTCCGTCACCAACAGCAATACTCTGAGTCTGTACATCCACATACTCATCGTTTTCCACATGCTCTCTGATCACACTTGTATACATCAGCAGTTGTCTGCCGTCAGGCAGTTCCAGCGCACTCCCCGAAAAACATCCGTCTCTGTCGTAGCTTTCATCCGGTGCAAGTGCTGCCGGAAGATATTCCCAATGTAAAAGATCATCGCTCACAGCATGTCCCCAATGCATCGGCCCCCATTTGGATTCATATGGATGATACTGATAAAACATATGATATTTACCATCATAATAAGAAAATCCATTCGGGTCATTCATCCATCCTACTCTCGCAGATAAATGAAAATCCGGCCGTTCCTCTTTATGGATTAGTTTTTCCAAAGTTTCTTCGTATTTTCTTGCTTCACGCAATGTCTGACTAGTCATATATCAGTGCTCCTTTATTCTGTATTACATATTTAGTTCTTAGCACCTGTTGATGCAACTCCGGCTACATAGTATTTCTGCAAAGCAAGGAGGAGAATCAGAACCGGAATGGTTACAATCGTCAAGCCTGCCATGACATTTCCATAATTAACAGGTTTAATGTTGAATAAACTGCTAAGAGCCATCTGAACAGTCTGTTTCGATGTATCTGAGATTACCATAACCGTGAATACGAGAGCCATTGCTGAACCATAACCCATCTGGTTGTACTTGAATCCAGTCTGGTAAATCTCATATACGATAGTCATCGTAGAATTCTGCGGTCCTCCTCCGGTCATCATCATCGGCTGAACGATAAGCTGGAATGCACTAACCACAATTGCCAGTCCGACGAATGTAGTGATGTTCTTTAATCCAGGCAAAGTGATATTCGTGAACTGTTGGAATGGCGTTGCCCCATCCACAGCCGCAGCTTCATAGAGATACGCCGGGATATCCTGCAGACCTGACAAGAAAATCATCATCTGGAATCCACATCCCTGCCATGCAGAAAGTATGACAATGCAAAGCATAGCCGTATTCGGATCGTTCAAAAACTTAAATGGTCCAATTCCGACACTACCAAGCAGTGAATTTAAAAGACCATTATTAGGGTTGTAAATATAACTCCAGAGAATGGATACGACTACCAATGATAAAACAGTAGGTGCAAAGAAAGCCAGGCGGAAAATGGGTATTCCTTTCAGCTTCTTGTTAATCAGAAGCGCCAGACCAAGTCCAAGCCCCACCTGGAGCGGCACAACCAAAAGTACAAATACAAATGTATTGATAATACTCTTTCTGAATACCGTATCCTGCGCCAGCTTAATAAAATTTTTCAAGCCAACAAATTTCATAGCGTCCGGTTTTAATATATTATAATTTGTAAAACTATAACCAAGCGTCATAATAAACGGGACAAACAAAAAAACAAATAAAAGAATTACCGCCGGGGCCCATGAACCATTAACAGCCATAGCAGCTTTTCCTAATTCAAAACTGTTTGCTTCAGGTGTTGCACTTGCATAACCTTTGTCAACCATTTCCTTAATCCATGTAACAGTATTCAGTGCAGCATCACCATTTAAATATCCCTCTGCCGTCACGCCATCGTCAGCAAATACATTGCTGCCCTGAGACTGAATCAATGGAAAGAAGAAGTAGATAACTGTCTCATCTGTTGCATCCAAAGCCATCGTAATTCCATAGCAGTCATCTGTTGTCAGCTTCTCAGCTGCATCCGTAAGTTCTTCCAGTGTCCAAGGATCTTCCTTTTCCGCCGCATCCGACTAACAGACTGGACGCCACCATTACTGCCATAAGCGCACTGATCATTCTCTTTTTCATGCTCTTTCCTCCTAATTAATATTCTATTTGAAACGTTTCATATTTTTGTATAAATAGTAACTAATTTGATAGCCCTTTTTGTTAAAAATGCCGAAATTCGACAATCCCCCTTCGAAAACACATCGATATCCATTTCTGATAAATCTGCAATAAAATAAGAGTCTAGAAAAATCCTCCCTCAAATCATTTCCAAAATACTACCAGGAAATAATTCTAAGGGAGGATTCTCTGCCTCTTAAGAAGTCTATCTTTCACTTTTTGATAATTTAAACCCAACGCCCCGCACGGTTTCAATTTGAATATTACTGTTAATACTATTCATCTTCTTCCGCAAATTGTAAATATGCTGCTTCAGAGACTTTTCGGTACAGTCCGGTGTCTCATAGCTGATACTATCCAGCAGTAAATCTCTGGATAAAGTATTCCTTGAATTAGTCATCAACAATTTGAGAATCACACATTCTGTTTTTGTCAGCTTGACGATCCGTGATTGGAACATCAATTCCAATGACAATGGATCCAATATCAAATTGCCGGATGACAAAACAACTTCCTCTGCATGATCAACTGCATTTTTTTCTTTACGTAACTGTACCAGAATACGGGCAATTAGTTCTTTTTTATGGAACGGTTTGGTTATATAGTCACAGGCACCTTCGTTCAAAAGATTGATCTTGTCCTCGACTTCCGCTTTTGAACTCAATACAATAACCGGAATACCCTTAATATGTTCCAGGACTCCTTTACCGTCAAGACCCGGAAGAATCAGATCAAGCAAGATCAGATCAGGTTTGTTCTGATTCAGCAGATATAAAGCTTCTGTCCCGGAATATGCACGGATAACCTGAAAGCCCTCCTCCTTTAAAATATCTGTTATCATGTCGCCAGTTAGTACATTATCTTCAATTACAGCTATTGTTTCCATAACTCACCTCAAAAATAAAGTATTTATCTTAATGTAATTAACTAACATACTCAGAGGAAGTTATTTACTTACTCCCTCTCTCCATCGCCTCCTGGCTTCACGAACTGTATTCATTGCATTTATAACCGGAAGGTCGATAATAATTTCGTCTTTAAAATCTTTAAATACATCCCACAGCGCCATAATTTCGTCACATTGGCTACTGAATTGCAGCACTTTTTCAGAAGAGTCTTTAATAGAAGAAGATATGTAATCCTGAATCATCCCCAAACGTTTTAGGAATTCATCATTGCATTTGACTATCGCGTGTTCAGCTCCATTTTCAATTTCAGTTAAAAATAATGTTGATAAGTACATTGGTATTTTCTCTCTTTTCTGTCTTTGTCATTGTATAATATAAGAATCGGTATCCATTCATAACCGGCCTCGGATACTTATATTATACAATGTAAGGCAAAATATAGTCAATGCGGTTTTCGAACTTTCGTTCGACACTTATCGACATTTAATGCGCTTGATCTTTATTTCTCAGATAAGAGATAATACGCAACCATATCTATAAATTCGCTGTTTGTTGGTTTATAAGCCAAAGGATAACCCGCAATCTCAACCATTTCTTTCCTTTTCATTTCCCAGCATACATTAATGGCAGTGCGTATATCACGTTCGACATTGGGAGCTGTAGTTTTATTTTTCTTTGCCAAATATGGATAGATATCTTTAGTAATCCTTATGGGCTTATGCTGAGAATTCATTGCCAGCCAAATCGCATCTGCGACAAAAAAGTACCCCTTATAATTGGAAGCAACTCCAAGTTTACTAATGATGTCATATACTTTTTTCATTCTCTTATGTCCTTCCTTTCTTACCTCATTGAGCATTTTTTAATCAGACAGAACATGTCTGGAGCAAATTTATTGTTTCATTTTATATTAAGCTATAAACTCAAAATTTTGGTAAAGAAGAAAGTAAATATTTCGTCAAAATATTGGTCAAGATTTGGTCAAGCATCCTTCTTTTATTTCAAACAGACCAATGAGCGCCGGGCGTGATATTTGCCTCGTCCCCTATTTCACTTCTACAAGTTCAATCTTGAAGTTCAATTCTTTTCCTGCCATTTCGTGGTTTGCATCGAGGGTAATCATTTTGTCGTCTTTTGCAACAACTTTTACCGGGATTGGCTGTCCCATTGCATTTGATAAATAAACCAGCTGTCCTACTTCCAGGTTTTCTGAGCCTTCAAGCTGCGCAATCTCAAATTCGATAATTGCATCCGGATCCGGCATGCCATAGGCTTCTTCCGGCATAAGGTGAATATCAATGATTTCTCCTGCTTCCATATTTGCAACGGCTGCGTCAAATCCTTTGATCATCATGCCTGCTCCGCAGATGAATTCCAGTGGTTCTCCGCGGTCATAGGAAGAATCGAACTGAGTGCCGTCATTGAATGTTCCTTTATAATGTACTTTACAGATCTTGCCTGCGTTTTTACCGGTTACTGTGCTGTGTCCGCCGCATCCGCTGCAGCCTGCGCATCCGTGTTCTCCACAGGAGTGTGCTTCTTCATGTTCATGATGATCACAATTTACTCCTGATGAAACGAGTTCACCGTTTAAGTAGGCTTCAACGGCTTCGTCTACATCTCCGCTTACTCCGGATACAAATTCAATTCCGGCTTCTGCAAGTGCTTCCTGCGCTCCGCCGCCGATTCCGCCGCAAATGAGAACATCGATTCCATTCTCTGCCATAAGACCTGCAAGTGCTCCATGACCGCTGCCGTTTGCCCCGATTACTTCGCTGGAAACAACCTTGTTATCTTCTACTTCGTATACTTTAAAATTCTCTGTTTTTCCAAAGTGCTGAAATACTTCACCATTATCGTATGTTACTGCAATTTTCATTTCTGCTACCTCCAACTGACTTTTATCACATTCTGTCCCATCATATCACATTATTCGTGATTTCTCCACCTTTACCATCTCTTCTTCACTACATTCTTATAGAAAGCAACTTCCATTGGTTATGCACTGAGCGCACTTCCGGTATATAACTGATAATACCTTCCTTTTTCTTCCATTAGCTGCTCATGGGTTCCTCTCTCGATGATTCTTCCCTGCTCGAGAACCATGATACAGTCAGAATTTCGAACCGTTGAAAGCCTGTGCGCGATGACAAATGTGGTTCGTCCGTGCATCAGTTTATCCATTCCATCCTGAACGATCCGCTCTGTTCTGGTATCGATCGAGCTTGTTGCCTCATCGAGAATCAATACCGGTGGGTCCGCGATCGCGGCACGGGCAATAGCAAGAAGCTGTCTCTGTCCCTGACTTAAGTTTGCTCCGTCTCCTCTTAACATCGTATCATACCCCTGAGGAAGTCTGCGTATAAATCCATCAGCATTTGCAAGCTTTGCTGCCGCAATCACTTCTTCATCGGTCGCATTTAATTTACCATAGCGGATATTTTCTTTCACGGTTCCGGTAAATAAATGAGTATCCTGAAGTACGATCCCCATGGAACGTCTTAGATCTTGCTTTTTGATCTTATTGATGTTAATTCCGTCATAGCGGATCTTTCCATCCTGAATGTCGTAGAAACGGTTGATCAGATTGGTGATCGTCGTTTTTCCGGCTCCCGTTGATCCTACAAATGCAATCTTCTGCCCCGGTTCGGCGTAAAGCTTCACATCGTGAAGCACGATTTTCTCATCGGTATAACCAAAGTCTACACCGTTAAATACCACATCTCCTCTGACTTCTACATAATCTGTGGTTCCGTCCGATTGGTGTTTATGCTTCCAAGCCCAGCGTCCAGTATGTTCCGCAGTTTCCACCAGTTTCCCATTTTCCTCTTTTGCATTTACCAGTGTTACATACCCTTCATCCTTTTCCACCGGTTCATCCATCAATTTGAAAATTCGTTCTGCACCTGCCATAGCCATGACAACAGAGTTTACCTGCATGCTGACCTGGTTGATCGGCATACTGAAGCTCTTGTTAAAGGTAAGGAAACTTGCCAGTCCGCCGAGAGTAAATCCTCCCACATGATTTAATGCAAGAATACCTCCCACGATCGCGCAGACTACATAGCTGGTATTTCCAAGCTGCGTATTGATTGGTCCTAATACATTGGCAAATGTATTGGCTCTGTCCGCACTGACGAAAAGCTGATCATTCAATTCTTTGAATTCTTTTATGCTTTCTTCTTCATGGCAGAAAACTTTCACGACTTTCTGTCCATTCATCATTTCCTCGATATATCCATTTACCTTACCAAGATTCTTCTGCTGCTCCATGAAATATTTTCCGCTCCTGCCCGTCGCGAATTTGGAGGCTTGAATCATAACTGCTACCATGAGCAAAGTCACGATCGTAAGCGGTATATTCAGAATCAGCATACTGGCAAATACACTGATGATTGTAAATCCGCTGTTGATTACCTGCGGAATACTCTGGCTGATCATCTGTCTTAAGGTATCAATATCATTTGTATATACCGACATGATATCGCCGTGCGCATGAGAATCAAAATATTTAATCGGAAGTTTCTCCATATGCTCAAACATATCGTTTCGCATATCGCGAAGTGTTCCCTGAGTCACATTTACCATAATTCTGTTATATAAATATGTACAAAGTACACCTAGCGCATAAAATACAGCCACCCTGCCGATCGCATGTGCCAGAGGTCCGAAGTCCGGTGTGTCGGATAACAGGAACGGCGTAATATAATCATCGATTAGATTCTTGGTAAACATCGTTCCCTGTACATTTGCAAGAACGCCTCCGCAGATAAAGAAGAATACTAAAATACAGTGAATCTTGTATCTTGCTAAAATATATTTCATCAATCTTATAAATAATTTTCCCGGATTTTCTACTCCCGGTTTGACACCTCTTGGAGCTTTTGGTCCCATTGGTCCTGCCATAATCTACTCACCCGCCTTTTCGTCAAAATCTCCGCCGCCTTTTGTCTGAGATTCATATACCTCACGATAAATCTCGTTTCCTTCAAGCAGCTCTTCATGTGTTCCAAATCCGTCTACTTTTCCTTCATTCAGGACGATGATTCTGTCAGCGCTCTGCACACTGGAAATACGCTGCGCAATGATCAGTTTCGTTGTATCCGGAATCTCTTCTGCAAATGCTTTTCTGATCTTTGCGTCTGTCGCGGTGTCTACTGCGCTGGTACTGTCGTCAAGGATCAAGATCTTCGGTTTCTTAAGCAGGGCTCTTGCGATACAAAGTCTCTGTTTCTGACCACCGGATACATTATTTCCGCCCTGTTCAATATGGGTCTCATATCCCTTCGGAAATCTCTGGATAAATTCATCTGCGCAAGCAAGCTGACATGCTCGTTCGCATTCTTCACGAGTCGCGTTCTGGTCGCCCCATCTTAAGTTATCCAGAATCGTTCCTGAGAACAACACGTTATTCTGAAGTACCACCGATACCTGATTACGAAGCGCTTCCATATCGTATTCCCTTACATTTCTTCCGCCGACCAGGATTACACCTTCTGTCACATCATAAAGACGGCTCACTAGATTTACAAGAGAAGTCTTCGCACTTCCGGTACCTCCGATAATACCGATCGTTTCGCCTGAATGAATACTCAGATTAATATCCTTAAGTACAGGTTCTCCTACATCTTGTCTGTAAGAAAAGTCCACATGTCTGAATTCAATCGATCCATCCTTCACTTCATGAACCGGATTTTCCGGATTCTCCAGATCGCTTTTTTCATTCAGTACTTCTGCGATTCGCTTTACACTGGCCATACTCATGGAAATCATAACGAAAACCATGGACAGCATCATAAGGCTCATCAGAATATTCATACAATATGCCAGAAGACTCATTAATTCACCTGTTGTCAGAGAATCTGCCACGATCATCTTTGCCCCCAGCCAGCTGATCAGAAGAATACAAGAGTAAACGGTAGTCTGCATGATCGGTGCGTTATAGACAAGATTACATTCTGCTTTCTTAAATATTTTATAAATGTTTTCACTTGTCCTTTTAAATTTCTGTGTCTCTTCCTCTTCTCTTACATATGCTTTCACCACACGGATGGCTGAAACATTTTCCTGCACAGACGCATTCATGTCATCGTATTTCGGGAACGCCATCTGGAAATATTTAGTCGCATTACTCATGACAAAAAACAAAATTACTCCCAGAATAATAACTGCAATCAAATAGATTGAAGCCAGGCGTGCGTTAATGCAGAACGCCATAAACATCGCACAGATCAGACTCGCGGGGGCACGGGTAAACATACGCAGTACCATTTGATAAGAATTCTGGATGTTGGTAACATCCGTCGTAAGTCTTGTTACAAGTCCGGCTGTACTGAATTTATCAATATTTGAAAATGAAAACTTCTGTATATTTTCAAACATCGCCTCACGCAGATTTCTCGCAAATCCGGTAGAAGCTTTCGCTCCAAATCTTCCTCCCATGATTCCGGCAAACAGCCCCACAAGTGCAGCGACGATCATCACCGCTCCGACTCGGCAGATATGTCCCATGTCTCCGGCATTCACTCCGTCATCAATGATCGATGCCATCAGATACGGAATCATCATCTCCATAATGACTTCAAGAATCATAAACAGCGGCGTTATGATCGATGCCGTCTTAAATTCTTTTACTTCTTTGAGTAGTGTTCGTATCATTTCTCTCCTCCTTCTTTTTTCGTAAAATATTCCTTCTGTTTCAAAAGATTTTCTTCCAGTTTCTCAGTTACTGCAAAAAAAGTATCGATCTCTTCCTCTGAAATTCCTTCGGCCAAAGCGATATTCAATCCACTTATAATACCCTCAATCTGCTCCTGTGTCGTAATTCCTTTTTCTGTAAGGAGCACCTTCTTCAGACGGGCATCGTATTCGACTGCCTCTCTTCGGAGATACCCCTTTTTCTCCATCAACTGGATGACATTTGTCACAGAGGAACGTCCCACCGAAAAATGCTTTTCGATATCTTTCTGGAAAATATCTCTGTCCCTGTTTTCATACAGATAGCGGATAATCCATCCATGCATCAACGTAATCTCATCGATTCCTGCATCTTTCACATGCATGGACAGATTCCGCCGCATCATGTGATCAAGGCGCTTAATGATAAGTCCTATTCGATCCCGCTTTTTTTCTTCCATCCGACCACCGCCCTTCTGTTTTGTTCGTTCTCGAATTGTTCGATACTAAACATATTTTACATCATAATATGTAATTGTCAATCCGGTAAATAACATTTTCTCCTATGTTTGTAAACTTTTTTCACATACATGGCATTAAAAAAAGAACAGAGTTTGACGATTAATAAATCATTCCCTCTGTTCTTCATCCTATTCTGTTCTATTTCCTATCGATCTTCCATCTTGACATATTCTCTATAAGGCGCCAACGGCTTATATGCCGGACGGATAATCTTATCTACATTCTTAAGCTCTTCCAGACGATGTGCGCTCCAACCAACGATACGTGCCGTTGCAAAGATCGGTGTATAGAGCTGTTCCGGAATTCCCAGCATACCGTAGACCAGACCACTGTAGAAATCCACGTTCGCATTAACACCCTTGTACATCTTACGCTTCTTCGCGATCAGTTCCGGTGCCATCTTCTCGACCTTCGCATACAGATTATATTCCTTCTGGCATCCCTTCTCCTGTGCAAGCTTCTCTACGAAGCTCTTGAAAATCTCTGCACGCGGGTCGGATACGGAATAGATTGCATGCCCCATACCATAAATAAGACCCTTTTTATCAAAACGCTCCTTGTTCAGAAGTCCTTCCAGGTAAGCACGGACTTCATCGTCGTCTTCCCAATCCTTTACTTCCTTCTTCATATCGTTGAACATCTGCGTTACTTTAATATTGGCACCGCCATGCTTCGGTCCCTTAAGAGACGCCATCGCAGCTGCGATCGTAGAATACGTATCCGTTCCTGATGATGTCACGACGTGTGTCGTAAAGGTGGAGTTATTACCACCACCGTGATCCATATGAAGCACCAGCGCCATATCCAGAAGCTTTGCCTCAAGTTCTGTGTACTGTCTGTCTTCACGGAGCATCATCAAAATATTCTCTGCCACTGATTTGTCCGGTTCCGGTGAATAGATATACAGATCGTCACCCATGCGGTAATTGTACGCATGATATCCGTAGATCATCAACATCGGGAACTGACTGATCAAATTCAGACACTGTCTGAGTACATTCGGTATACTCGTGTCATCCGCCTTCTCATCATAAGAATAAAGATTTAAAATCGAACGCGACAGGCTGTTCATCATATCACGGCTCGGAGCCTTCATGATCACATCCCTTACAAATGTCGGCGGAAGTGTCCGTCTCTCTACCAGCATCTCATGAAAATCCGCGAGCTGTTTTTCATTCGGGAGATCCCCGAAAAGCAGAAGATAAGTCACCTCTTCAAATCCAAAATGTCCTGCTTCCAAAAAACCTTTGACCAGATCCTTAATGTTATATCCTCGATAATACAGATTACCTTCACACGGGAACTCCTCGCCATTCACGATCTTCTTCGCACATACATCCGAAATATTCGTAAGCCCGGCAAGAACACCTTTCCCGTTCAGATCGCGAAGCCCCCTCTTTACTTCGTATTTGGTATACAGTTCCTTGTCAATCTCGTTGCTCTTCTCAGTTAGCAGCGCGAGTCTCTCAATCTCAGGTGTGATATCAAACAACACCTCTTCTACAGTTTTTTCCTGACCTGCCATGTACCATACTCCTTTCTTTCTGTCCTAAATCAACTAGTAACTTCGCTGTTTAACAAACCGGACCAGACAATCTGGTCCTTGTCTGATCCGTTGGATTATGATGTATTGCTCTATTGTATCAAATCGCTTGTAAAATTACAATCTATAAAATTGTTAAATTTTATAACAGCTTCCTCCTGTACTCTACATCAGCTCACTGATGTGATTTGCAAGTGCCGCAAACTCTTCGAGTGTTAATGCCTCACCTCGGATGCTCGCTCCTTTGCCCAGCCTT
The DNA here is from genome assembly GCA_034176745.1 of Bariatricus sp. Lineage (GTDB taxonomy): Bacteria > Bacillota > Clostridia > Lachnospirales > Lachnospiraceae > Allocoprococcus. The sequence continues at coordinate 11,666 of JAXFTO010000109.1, forward strand.
CCTATCGCTTCCGTGATCACTTCTTTCGGAAGATCAAGCTCTGGAGAGTTCTTAAGCCCATTCGCAAGAGTCTTCCTTCTCTGGTTAAAGGAGGCCCGGATAATCCGAAACATCAGCTTCTCATCTTCCACCTGTACCGGCGGCGCGGCATGACGCGTTAGTCTGATCACAGCTGATCCGACCGTTGGTCTTGGCATAAAACAGTTCGGCGGAACATTCGCTACAATGTACGGCTCGGCATAATACTGTACAGCAAGCGACAATGCACCGTAATCCTTCGTTCCGGGGCCTACCTGCATACGGTCTGCCACTTCCTTCTGTACCATCACCGTAATACTCTCAAGCGGAACATGATTTTCAAAAAGTCCCATAATAATCGGTGTGGTAATATAATATGGAAGATTTGCAACTACTTTGATCGGCTTTCCTCTATTTTTCTCCTTCGCAAGTTCTGCGATATCCACCTTCAGAATATCTTCGTTGATCACAACCACGTTATCATATTCCGATAAGGTATCTTCCAGAATCGGAATCAATGTCTTATCAATCTCCACCGCCACAACTTCTCTTGCCGCACACGCCAGATACTGTGTCATCGTTCCAATACCCGGTCCAATTTCCAGTACAAAGTCATCTTTTGTGATATCTGCTGCCCGGATGATCTTATCCAGTACATGTGTATCGATCAGAAAATTCTGACCGAATTTCTTTTGAAAGTTGAATCGATATTTCTGCAGAATCTCGATTGTATTCTGCGGATTCCCTAATGTCGGTTCTTTCACTTCATTGTCTCCTCTCCGCCTTTTTCGCCCACTTATATGCACTCTTTTAAACAGTGTCCAGACGGTACATCCTGCGTGCGTTTACTTCCGTCACCGCAATGACTTCTTCTTCCGAAATTCCTTTTATCTCTGCAATCTTTTTTACAACATATGTCAGATAAGAGGACTGGTTTCTCTTTCCTCTAAGCGGCTCCGGTGCCAGATACGGGCAGTCCGTTTCCAGCAGAATGCGGTCCATCGGTACCGCCTCTACAACTTCCTTCATCTTCTTCGAATTCTTAAAGGTAACCACTCCGCCGATTCCGATGTAAAATCCCATCTTCACATATTCTAAAGCCATCTCTTTTGAATAAGAATAACAGTGGATCACTCCGGTAAGTCCCTTTGCATAATTCTCCATCACATACATAGTATCTGCCGCTGCATCACGACTGTGGATCAGCACCGGAAGATCCAGTTCTTTTGCCAGTTCCAGCTGACGCACGAACCATTTTCGCTGTACTTCATGTGATTCGTTGTCCCAATAATAATCCAGCCCGATCTCGCCTACCGCAACTACTTTCTCTTCTTTGAAAAGCTCTTTCATCTTTGAAAACTTGTCATCATCGAGCACACCCACTTCATCCGGATGGATTCCGACTGCGGCATATACATGCGGATATTTCTTCGCAAGCTCCACTGCCTGAGTACATGATTCATAAGTTGCGCTTACATTTACAATCGTGCCTACTCCCAGAGACGGCATCGACGCCAGAAGTTCATCTCTGTCTTCCTGAAACTGCCCATCGTCATAATGAGCATGTGTATCAAATATCATTTTTGTCACCCTTTATCTTTATGATTCCTACTCTGTTTTCCTGTGGATTTTTCTATTTTTCAAATCCTTTTCTAGTATATCACATTCTCTTCTAAAGAAAAATATATTTTTCTCTTGCCCCTTCATTCCCACTTATGTATACTATATAGTAGTGAAAACGTGGACATAGAGGAGACGTCCACATGGCATTAAAGGAGGTTTTTTGCAATGAAAGTGTACGATACTGTAAACAATGTAGAATTAGAGGCTGATACCCAGGGACTCATTGACATCATGGTAGCAGGACGTCAGGTAGACGTATATCTTCCGGCACCAAAGTCTGATGAAGACGGATACTTGACATGGGATGTAGAACACTGGTCATCTATCGATAACAGACGTTTCATCCGCTGCTATTCTTTCAAAGGAAGAGTTCTCAGCGACTCTACAGGTCATAATCTGTACGATCTGGCTAACGATTTCAAGCCGGAAGAGGCTGTTAAAGTAGAGCTCAGCTAATATATTTCGGATAATAATTTCCATTTTTTCAAAAAAACTATTGACTTATAGCGCACTCCAAGTATTATAATGCTCTCAGCGAAGTACTTCGGAGTGCTTTGTCATTCATTCTTAAGGAACGAATTTAAGAATTCAAGACAAGATGAATAAAAATGAATCCATCAGAGTCTTAAAG
>JAXFTO010000110.1:0-2458 GCA_034176745.1 Bariatricus sp.
GAAAGCTGAATAACGTACGTAAACTTTGGGAAGGCATTCTGGAAGTAAGAGAAGTATGCGATGTCTTTACAGGTAAGCCGATTATAACAAAGCAGTATGATGTTGATCATTTTATACCATGGTCTTTTGTGATGAATGATGAACTTTGGAACCTGATGCCGATGGATTCTTCTTTGAATTCGTCGAAGAGTAACAAGCTTCCCAAGTGGGATCCGTTCTTTATTGTGTTTGCAGAAAATCAGTTTGGGATGTACAAACTGATCCACGAGAAGGAAGAATTACATAAACGTTTCGAAGCCTGTTACAGAGATAATCTTCATTCTATCTGGGCCGGTCAGGAATTATACAGACCTGGGAATACCAAGGAAGAATTCTACAATATCCTGCAAAAAAATATGCAGCCGGTCTATGACTCGGCAAGACGGCAGGGATATGAGATATGGAATTATCAACTTCTTTAATTGAAAAGTTGATAAAGATGGCAAAGGAGCAGTGACGATATGAGAATACAGACCGTACAGGGAGACATTACAAAACAAACGGATGTGGAAGCAATTGTAAATGCGGCAAATACCAGCCTTCTTGGTGGCGGCGGTGTTGATGGTGCTATTCACCGGGCAGCTGGACCGGAATTACTGAAGGAATGCAAAACTCTTCACGGATGTAATACCGGTGAAGCTAAAATTACCGGAGCTTATAACCTGTCATGTAAATATGTCATTCATACTGTAGGACCGATTTATCATGGAGGAAATCATGGAGAAGAGGAGCTGCTTGCCAATGCATATCGTAATTCTATGCAGATTGCATTGGAACACGGGATTCGTACTATTGCATTTCCATCTATCTCTACCGGAGTATACAGTTATCCGTTAGAAGAGGCTGCAGAAATTGCAGTAAAAACTGTAAAGGCTTTCTATATGGAACATCAGGAGGGGTTTGATTATGTTCGCTTTGTCCTTTTTGATGATAGGACACGGGAAGCTTATGACGATGCGATTATGAAATTGAGTAATATGTAACAAAGATCTTACTTGTTGCAATGTTATCCTGCATGTTATTTGCTGGATGTAAAGCAACGGATATAGGAAAGGAAGCAGGTGCCCTTGGTGTATTCGTAGCTACTTACATTCCAATTATGACAAAACTGTTTATGATTGCTGTTCGTAGAAGAGAGGATGTTCAGTAGAGTAAGGACTGTATCAATTGAAATAATTTGCATGGAATAATATATATATCGGAGATAACAAATCATGTATACTGTAAAAAGAATTGAGGAAGACCTGGATTTTGGTTGTGAAGAACGGGAAGAAGGTGCACCGGTTATGGCTGTCGTTACACTCATTGATTCTTTTGGTGAAGAGATGCGAGTGAAGGCAGAAGATGCCATGCTCTATGAACGAGATATTAATGAAGGTGATAAGGTCTATTTTGACAAAGATAAATTAGAAAAAGCATAAGGAGGATTGATCGAGATGGCTTCTTTTGATCAGAAGCTTCGTACTTTACGCTTGATGGAAATCCTTCTGGAACGTACCGATGATACGCACATGCTGAACGCATCGGAATTATGCACGATTCTGGATCAGGAATATGGCATCAGTACGGATCGGAGAACGATATATACAGAGATGGAGATTCTTGATAAATTCGGCCTGGATATCCAGCAGAAGAAAGGAAAGAATCCTGGCTATTTTATCGGTGCCAGAGATTTTGAATTGCCTGAGTTGAAGCTCCTGGTAGATGCTGTGCAGTCCTCCAAGTTTATTACGGAGAAGAAATCCAAGGAACTGATAACGAAATTAGAGAAACTCTGCTGCAGGACGGATGCTGCAATGCTTTCCAAATATGTTTTCATCGTAAACCGTCCGAAGACAGAGAATGAAACTGTTTATTATAATGTGGACTACATCCATACTGCAATCTACGAGAATAAGGAAATTAAGTTCCATTATGCAGAGTGGACTGTTAAGAAAGAACTGAAACTGAAGAAAGACGGTGCATTCTATGTTGTCAGCCCGTGGGCACTGACCTGGGATGATGAGAATTATTATCTGGTGGCTTATGATGCAGCGGCTGGAATCATCAAGCATTATCGTGTAGATAAGATGCAGAATACAGAGATCCTGGAAACAGATCGTAAGGGTGAAGATTCCTTCAGGAACTTTGATTTGGCTGCATTCGCTAAGAAGACCTTTGGAATGTACGGCGGTGTAGATGCGGAAGTCACGCTGGAATGCAAGAATGAACTGGCCGGTGTTATCATCGATCGCTTTGGACATGATGTATGGTTGATCCCGCAGGGAGAAGATCATTTCAAAACCAGAGTTCTGGTATCAGTAAGTCCGCAGTTCTTTGGGTGGGTAACTGGTATCGGATCCGGGATGAAGATTACCGGTCCGGAGAATGTGAAGGAAGAATATAAGGCATATCTGCAGGATGTTCTAAGAAGCTATTG
>JAXFTO010000111.1:0-20943 GCA_034176745.1 Bariatricus sp.
CGCGTTTCACGCTCCCGAAATCCTAAAAACATTCGAAATCCGCACATTTTTCTGCGAAAAATGGCTACTTTCTCATGTTTTACGGGTCCCAAAGTCATGCATTTTCATGCAGGCATGAAATGCATGACCTTTTGACCCTAGCATCATATTATAGCTATTTGGCCTGATACGGCGGATCGGCAGGATAACCGCTTCCAATTTTCTGCATGGCACGCTGTACGGAATCCCTGGAATTCTTCCAGTCCGCATCCTGGAAACGGTAGTCGAATTTCTTCTGAAACCAGTCGATATCTTCCTGAATACGTGCCAGATTTTTCTCCATCTGCGGGAAGAGGATAGAACGTAATTCTTCCTGCTTCTTCTCATTCAGATAAAGGGAAGAAGAATCTAAAAGCTCTGCAAAATGGGTGAGACAGAAGCCCTTTCCGCTTTTAACAAGATCCATAAATACAGGCTCGCCCTTTTTAAAAAGTTCGAAGAAAGTCGCAAGATAACGGTCATGAGTCTGGTTCATGTAATCACAGATATAGCAGGAATGTTTCTGCTTTTGTACCCAATTGCTTACATTGTTGCTGCCGGTGACAGAAGAAGTGTTTTTACGGAAACGGTCAGCCAGATTCGGTTTTGCGGATGATGAATAATGATCCATTTCTTTTTGCAGTTCGGAAGTAAGTTTCTTTAAATGTGTTTCCAGAATTAAAGCACTTCCCAGCCTGTTGCCGTAGGAAAACATTTTCCGATAATGTTCACGGCAGAATCCGGCTTTATCGGTCGCAGCGCGGATATCATCGCGCATGTAAGAAGCGCCTGAACCAAGAACAAAATCCAGAGCGTGCTGCTCAAGGTTTCTCTCGATAAAACAAAATGGACATTCATCGTCTGCCCGGAATGCATCCATCAAAGGAATGGTGTATAATTGTTCTTTCATTGGTAAACCCTCTCAATTTATAGAATTGAAATATATAATTTATTATACTTTATTGGATATCGTTATTCAATCATGGTATGATAGTAGAAACGAAAAAACGGAGGATAATAATGAAATCGTTAGTAATTGCTGAAAAGCCATCGGTAGCCCGTGATATTGCGCGGGTTTTAAAATGTAATAAAAAGACAAATGGAACAATTGAAGGAGAAAAATATATCGTGTCCTGGGGTCTTGGACACCTTGTCACACTTGCAGATCCTGAGGATTACGATGTGAAATATAAAGAATGGAAGATGGAGCATCTTCCGATAATGCCGGAGCCGTTTAAACTGGAAGTAATCAAACAGACCGGAAAACAGTTTTCAATCGTAAAAACGCAGATTCATCGTAAAGATGTTGCTGATATCATTATCGCTACGGATGCAGGACGAGAAGGAGAACTGGTCGCAAGACTGATTCTTGAAAAGGCAGGAAACAAAAAGCCAATCAGGAGATTATGGATTTCGTCCGTGACAGATAAAGCAATCATGGAAGGATTTGCACATTTGAAAAATGGACATGAATATGATGCACTTTATGATGCTGCCATGTGCCGGGCAGAGGCGGACTGGCTGGTCGGGATCAATGCCACACGTGCGCTTACCTGCAAATATAATGCCCAACTTTCCTGCGGGCGTGTTCAGACTCCGACACTTGCGATGATCGCAAAAAGAGAAGCACAGATAAAAGAATTTAAACCGGTACCGTTTTATGGGCTTACAGCAAAGTCGAATGGTTTTACACTTACCTGGCAGGATCAGAGATCAAAAAGCTACCGCTCTTTTGAGAAGGAACGGATGGATAAGATTTTGAAGGAATTAAAAGGAAAAGACGGAGTAGTTCTGGAGGTGAAAAAGACACCTAAGAAAACACAGGCTCCGCTTCTCTATGATCTGACAGAACTGCAGCGCGACGCGAACAAAAAATACGGATATTCCGCAAAAGAAACGTTAAATATCATGCAGCGCCTGTATGAGAATCATAAAGTGCTTACCTATCCAAGAACAGATTCCAGATACTTAAGCAGTGATATCATCCCTACTTTAAAAGACAGACTGGCAGCCTGCCAGACGGGACCGTACCGCAAACTGGCTGCAGCGGCAGCAAAACGTACTTTGCCTGAAAAACCGTTTTTTGTTAATAATGCAAAGGTATCAGACCATCATGCCATCATTCCGACAGAGCAGTTCGTTCAGCTCGATCATATGACAAATGATGAGTGGAAGATTTATGATCTGGTGGTAAGACGATTTATTTCTGTATTTTACCCACCTTCAGAATTTGAGCAAACTCAGGTGGTCGTGAAAGTAGGGAATGAAAATTTCCATGCCGCCGGAAATATTATCAAAAGTGCCGGATGGAAAGAAGTATACGAAAATCCGCAGGAGGACGATAATGAGGAAGAATTTGAAAGCGGAAAGAGTTTGAAGGGACAAACACTTCCTGCGTTAGAAAAGGGACAGGTCATAAAAGATCTGAAAATATCCATGACAGAAGGAAAAACAAAGCCGCCTGCACCATTTAATGAGGCAACGCTGCTTTCTGCAATGGAAAATCCAGTCGCATACATTGAATCACATGACAAAAAGATGGCACAGACATTGGGGGAAACCGGAGGACTTGGAACGGTTGCGACAAGAGCGGATATTATAGAAAAGCTTTTTGCAAGCTTTTTGCTGGAAAAACGAGGGAAAGACATCTACCTCACATCGAAGGCAAAACAGCTTCTGGAACTTGTGCCGGAAGAACTGAAAAAACCGGAACTTACCGCCCGGTGGGAAATGAAGCTTTCCAGCATAGCGAAGGGAAAGACAAAAAAAGATACGTTTATGAAAGAAATTGAAAACTATACAGAGGAAGTGTTTGATGAAATCAAAAGCGGAAACGGAACATTCCGACATGATAATCTTACCAACACGAAATGTCCAAGATGCGGCAAACGGATGCTTGCGGTAAAAGGAAAGACGAGTGAAATGCTGGTCTGCCAGGACAGAGAGTGCGGATACCGCGAAACGGTTGCGAAGAAAACGAATGCACGATGCCCTGTATGCCATAAAAAGATGCAGCTTCGGGGAAAAGGAGACGGACAGATTTTTGTCTGTACCTGTGGACATAAGGAAAAGCTGACTGCATTTCAGGATAGACGTAAGAAAGAAGGAGCCGGAGTCAGCAAAAGAGATGTACAAAAATATCTGAAAAAACAGAAAGAAGAACCGGTAAATAATGCATTTGCGGATGCATTTGCAAAACTTCAGTTGAAATAAGAAGAGAGCCCGGAAAAGAAATCACCATCTGATATCCGACACATATAATAAAGTATATTCTGTTGGAATGGAAGTGCCAAGATGGATTTAAAATTGCCTTATTATATGACATATCCGATGCCGTTTCTATATGACGATGAGAAAGAAGTTCAGAGAGACTATGAGTATTTAAGGAGCATGTATCCTGAACTTGCCAAGAAGATTCTCCCCTATGTAGAAGAAGAGTGTGATCGTCTGGATTATGAAGGAAGCATGATTTTTGATGAATATCCTGATAAGCTTCAGCTGCGGCTGATATGCAGCAGGGTGTACGAAAAATGGATGGAAAATGCAAATGCGTATGAAATGGATATGGTAAATACTGGGGTAAAAGAACAGGCAGAAGCGCAGTTTCAAAGAAGAAGAAAGCCGGACCGAATTCGGGATATCATTGATTTATTAACATTCCATGAATTAATGCGCAGAAGAAACAGACATAGAGAAGAAAGAAGAAAAAGATACTGGTAATATTTTCTAATGAGAAACAGAAAAAATAAAATGATTGATAAAATATACCGGTGTATGATATAATAGCTGAGCGACAAAATCAGGATGTCATTTTTACTGAAAAAAGGCGGAGGTACATATGAAAAATATAGTTTTTATCGGAATGCCGGCAGTAGGAAAAAGTACAGTAGGAGTAGTTGTGGCAAAGCGCCTTGGGTTTGAATTTATTGACACTGATTTACTGATACAAAAGCAGGAGAAAAGATTACTGCGGGAGATTATTGCTGAGGAAGGAATAGACAATTTCCTCAAGATTGAGAACCAGGTCAACCGAGATGTGGATGTGACGAATGCAGTGATTTCCCCGGGCGGAAGCGTGGTATATTGCGAAGAAGCGATGAAGCATTTTAAGGAAACAGGGATCGTTGTTTATCTGGAAGTATCTTATGAGACGATTAATGCCCGACTTGTAAATGCGAAAAAGCGTGGAGTTACATTAAGAGAAGGGCAGACCCTGAAGGACTTATATGATGAGAGAGTCGTTCTGTTTGAAAAATATGCCGATATCACGGTTTCGGAAGAGGGACTGGAACTGGAGGAAACGATTGATAAGGTTTTGGATGCATTAGAAGAATTGTAAAAAATGAAAATGTTTCGAAAATGTTACGGAATGTTTACAACCATTTCACACACAATTAGAAAGAATTTTACAAATTTCTTTTAGTGTGCTATACTAGACACGATAGAAAAGAATTGTTCGGATTTTTATATCGAATACTTCAAACGTATGGCAATGCTATCACAGTATGTTAATCATTCTTTTAGAGATAATAATAGATAAATACACAACGGTAGCAAATATTAATGAGGGAAGAAAACGCTGTAGAGGTGCAATATGGAACAGTATATAATTAAGGGTGGCAATCCACTGGTCGGCGAGGTTGAGATTGGTGGAGCAAAGAATGCAGCACTTGCTATTTTAGCTGCGGCAATAATGACTGATGAAACTGTAATGATTGACAATCTTCCGGATGTAAATGATACGAACGTATTGCTGGAAGCCATTGAAGGGATTGGTGCCAGAGTTCAGAGAATTGACCGACATACGGTAAAGATCAACGGAAGCTATATTACGGATTTTGATATTGAATATGATTATATCAAGAAGATCAGAGCTTCTTACTATTTATTAGGTGCTTTGCTTGGAAAGTATAAAAGAGCAGAAGTCGCACTTCCGGGAGGATGCAATATCGGAAGCCGTCCGATCGACCAGCATCTGAAGGGATTCAGAGCACTTGGAGCTTATGTAGATATTGAACACGGCAAGATCATTGCTGAGGCAGAACATCTTAAGGGCAAACATATTTACTTTGATGTTGTAAGTGTCGGCGCTACGATCAACGTGATGATGGCGGCATCAATGGCAGAAGGGCTTACTATTATGGAGAATGTTGCCAAAGAGCCTCATGTTGTAGATGTAGCAAACTTCCTGAACAGTATGGGAGCGAATATTCGCGGCGCAGGAACAGATGTGATTAAAATTCGCGGTGTTTCCAGACTCCACGGAACCTCATATTCCATCATCCCGGATCAGATTGAAGCCGGAACATTTATGTTTGCAGCTGCGGCAACCAGAGGAGATGTCACTGTACTGAATGTAATTCCAAAGCATCTGGAAGCAACTATTGCAAAGCTTGTGGAGATTGGATGCGAAGTAGAGGAATTTGATGATGCGGTAAGAGTGGTTTCCAAAGGAACACTTCACAATACACATGTGAAGACACTTCCATATCCGGGATTCCCGACAGATATGCAGCCACAGATTGGCGTGACATTAGCTCTTTGTCAGGGGACAAGTACGATTACAGAGAGTATTTTTGAAAATCGTTTTAAATATCTGGATGAACTCGCACGAATGGGAGCAAGCGTGAAAATAGAAGGGAACTCAGCTACGATCGAAGGTGTGAAAGGATTTTCCGGAGCAAGAGTCAGCGCACCGGACTTAAGAGCGGGCGCAGCACTTGTAATCGCAGGACTTGCGGCGGAAGGAATCACGATTGTGGATGATATTGTATATATTCAGCGCGGATATGAGCGATTTGAAGAAAAGCTCAGAAGTCTGGGAGCCCAGATTGAAAAGGTCAGCACCGAATACGAGATTCAGAAATTCAAATTAAAAGTGGGATAATTGAGTGATTGAGTTGGCTGGAGGACAGTGGCTATGTACTGGTCCTCCAGCTAAATTAGTTAGAGCTAAAAATATTATATTCCTATTGACGCGGTGCAAAACAAGTGCTATTATGAGTAGCGTAACAAAATAACGAAGCTTTCTCTTATTCAGAGTGGTGGAGGTACAAAGGACCTGCGAAGCCACGGCAACCCCATCTTGGATGGAAGGTGCCAACCTGAGCGAGCAATCGAACAATAAGAGGATTGATGATGAATTTTCAGGTCAGTCCTCTTGGACTGGCTTTTTTCTATTTATGAAAGAAAGGAAATGAAGATGGAGAGATTATTATTTACGTCAGAATCAGTAACAGAAGGTCATCCGGATAAGATGTGTGACCAGATTTCAGATGCGATCCTTGATGCTCTTATGGAGCAGGATCCGATGAGCCGTGTGGCATGTGAGACTTGTACAACAACAGGACTTGTCATGGTTATGGGTGAGATTACAACAAATGCATATGTAGATATTCAGAAGATTGTGCGTGATACCGTTCGTGAGATTGGATATACCAGAGGAAAATATGGTTTCGATGCCGATACATGTGGTGTGATCACAGCAATTGATGAACAATCTGCAGATATTGCTCTTGGAGTGGATAAAGCTCTGGAAGCGAAAGAAAATAAGATGTCTGACGAAGAATTAGAAGCAATCGGAGCAGGAGACCAGGGAATGATGTTTGGTTATGCTTCCGATGAGACGGAAGAGTTTATGCCGTATCCGATCGCACTTGCTCACAAGCTTGCGCTTCGCCTTACAGAAGTAAGAAAGAACGGAACATTAACTTACCTTCGTCCAGATGGAAAAACACAGGTTACAGTAGAGTATGATGAAAACGGAGTTCCGTCAAGATTGGATGCAGTGGTACTTTCTACCCAGCATGATCCGGATGTGACTCAGGAACAGATCCATGCAGATGTGAAGAAATATATTTTCGATGAGATCCTTCCGGCAGATATGGTGGATGAGAACACGAAGTTCTTTATCAATCCGACAGGACGTTTTGTAATCGGAGGACCTCATGGTGACAGTGGTCTTACAGGACGTAAGATTATCGTAGACACTTACGGTGGAATGGCTCGTCACGGCGGCGGAGCATTTTCCGGAAAAGACTGTACAAAGGTAGACCGTTCTGCAGCTTATGCAGCAAGATATGTAGCAAAGAACATCGTAGCAGCAGGTCTTGCTAAGAAATGTGAGATTCAGCTTTCTTATGCTATCGGTGTTGCTCAGCCGACTTCTGTCATGGTAGATACGTTTGGAACAGGAAAGCTTTCCGATACTAAACTTGTGGAAATCATTCGTGAGAACTTTGATCTTCGTCCGGCAGGCATCATTAAAATGTTGGATCTCAGACGTCCGATCTACAAACAGACAGCAGCTTACGGGCACTTTGGACGCAATGATCTGAATCTTCCATGGGAAAAACTGGATAAGGTTGATGAACTGAAAAAGTATTTATAGAATTTTTAGAAAAATTTATGGGCGCTTTGATGTGAAGCGCCTCTTTTTGTGCTATTCTATACTTAGTAGTGTGCAGAAAGGACAGATAATGATATGAAGCTAAAAACAAGGCTTGTGATTTCGTTTGTGACAGTAATTACGCTTCCGGTTATTTTAACGGGGCTCTTGACATGGGGGCTTGCCCAGTATCAGATTGGCGTTATCGTGAAGACGTATGGTAACAGTGGAACGGAATATAAGAGCTTTTTCAATTCTTTACGATACCTCGGGCAGATGCCGGAAGTGAAAAGCTTTATGTTTCATTCGTTGATATCTGTCATCATGATTCTCGCACTTACAGCGATTATACTGCTTGTCTGGGTGTACGGTGGAATTATCAGCCCGATCAATAAGCTGCAGGAAGCGGCAAAGAATATTAAAGAAGGAAATCTTGATTTTGAACTGGTTCCTGAGAAAGATGATGAGATGGGGCAGCTGATTCAGGCATTTGAAGAGATGAGAGTACGTCTTAAGGATAATGCGGAAGAAAAGCTCCGTTATGATAAAGAAAGTAAGGAACTTATCAGCAACATTTCACATGATCTTAAGACCCCGATTACAGCGATCAAAGGTTATGTAGAAGGAATCAGGGATGGAGTGGCAGATACACCGGAGAAGATGGACAAATATCTCGGAACCATTTATAATAAAGCAAATGAGATGAATCTTCTCATCAATGAACTTACACTTTATGCGAAGATCGATACGAACCGTATCCCATATAATTTTGCACCACTTTCGGTGAACGCTTATTTTGATGACTGCGCGGAAGATCTGGCTATGGAACTGGATTCTAAGAACGTGGAATTTGGATATTTCAATTATGTGGAAGAAGATCAGAAGATCATTGCCGATCCGGAACAACTTAAGCGGGTAATCAATAATATTATTAGTAATTCACTGAAATATATGGACCGGGAGCATGGACTTATTAATCTGAGAGTGAAGGATGTTGGAGATTTTATTCAGGTAGAGCTGGAAGATAACGGTAAAGGAATTGCAACGAAAGATCTGCCGTATATTTTCGACCGGTTTTACAGAACAGATGCTTCGCGAAATTCTTCCAAAGGCGGAAGCGGCATAGGTCTTTCTATAGTGAAAAAGATTATCGAGGATCACGGCGGCAAGATCTGGGCGACCAGCCGGGAAGGAACCGGAACAGTGATGTATTTTGTAATCAGAAAATACCAGGAGGTACCAAATGTATGAGTAGAATACTGATTATTGAAGATGAAGAAGCAATTGCGGATTTAGAGAAGGATTATCTGGAGCTTAGCGGCTTTGAAGTCGAAGTGGCGAATGATGGAGTTACAGGTCTTGCAAAGGCACTGAAAGAAGACTTTAATCTGCTGATTCTGGATCTGATGCTGCCGGGAGTGGACGGATTTGAGATTTGCCGGAAGGTAAGAGATGAGAAGAACACACCGATCATTATGGTATCCGCGAAGAAGGATGATATCGATAAGATCCGTGGACTTGGACTTGGAGCGGACGATTATATGACAAAGCCATTTAGTCCAAGCGAACTTGTGGCTCGTGTAAAAGCACATCTTGCCCGTTATGAGAGGCTGATTGGAAGTGCCGTTGAAGAGAACAAGATCATTGAGATCCGAGGACTTAAGATCGATACCACGGCGCGAAGAGTATGGATCAACGGAGAAGAGAAGGCATTTACGACGAAGGAATTTGATCTTCTTACATTCCTTGCAAGCCATCCGAATCACGTTTATACTAAAGATGAATTGTTCAGCGAGATCTGGGATATGGAATCCATCGGAGATATCGCTACGGTAACGGTTCATATTAAGAAGATAAGGGAAAAGATTGAGTATGACACTTCGAACCCTCAGTATATCGAGACAATCTGGGGAGTCGGATACAGGTTTAAGATGTAATATGGAAAAAAAGAATAATATCAGACTATCAACGATGCAATTACTTGCAGCCGGGTTTCTGGGAATTATTTTATTGGGCGGCATCCTTTTGTGGCTGCCCATTTCTAATACCCGGCCAATTTCATTTGTAGATGCACTTTTTACTGCGGTGACATCAGTTTGCGTGACGGGACTTGTGACAGTGACACCGGCAGTACAATTCACAGTTTTTGGAAAAATCATCATCTTAATATTGATACAGGTAGGAGGATTGGGAATCGTTGCCTGTGTCACGGCGTTTTTCCTGATTATGCGAAAGCGGATTTCACTGAAAGAGAGAATTGTGATAAGAGAAGCCTACAGTATGGATTCCTTGTCCGGAATGGTCGCTATGATTATCCGGATTTTAAAGGGAACGTTTCTGGTAGAAGGAATCGGCGCGCTGTTTTACGCAATTCAGTTTGTTCCGGAGTATGGTTTCGCAAAAGGAATTGCATATTCGGTGTTTCATGCAGTTTCGGCATTTTGTAACGCGGGGATTGACATTCTGGGAGATTCCAGCCTGATTCCCTATGCGGGAAATGTCGTGGTGAATTTTACAACTATCTTTTTAATAATCTTAAGTGGGCTTGGATTTCTGGTATGGCAGGACCTTTTGCAGAATTTCAAATCTCTTTGGAAAAAGGAAATAAATGGCAGGAAATTTTTTCAAAAATTGCGGTTACATACGAAAGTTGTGCTTGTGATGACCGGGATTCTGATTGTTGCGGGAACGCTGGATTTCCTGATACTGGAATATCATAATCCGGGAACGATTGGAACGATGAGTTTTGGGCAGAAGCTTATGGCATCTCTATTCCATTCTGTGTCGACCAGAACCGCCGGATTTGCGACGGTGCCGCAGGGAGAACTAACTCCCGCAACGATGTTTACAACCTGTTTCCTGATGTTTATCGGCGGATCGCCGGGGGGAACTGCGGGTGGTGTAAAGACAACGACCATTGCTATGATGATTCTCTGCTGTATCACAATTTTGAAGAACCGGAAAGATGTAGAATGCTTTGGAAGAAGAGTACAGTGGGAAAATATCAGAATCGGGATTTGCATTGTATTTCTTGCATTTGCTATCCTGTTTACGGGAACTACTTTGATTACGGTATTTGAAGGCAATAGTAGCTTTCTGGAAATTCTATATGAAGCAACCTCCGCAATCGGAACAGTCGGATTGTCGACCGGACTAACATCGGGGCTTTGCACGACAAGTAAATTCGTGGTCATGGTAATGATGTATATCGGAAGAATCGGACCGGTTACCTTTGTGCTTGCGTTTGCTTCCGGAAAGAAAACGAAGGATTCGCACAGACAGTTGCCGGTACAGGGAATTTTGATCGGTTAAGATAAGAGTGGCATATAGCTGGAAGGAGTGGAAAAATGGCGAAGCAATTTGCAGTTTTAGGGTTAGGAAGTTTTGGATACAGTGTAGCGGTTACACTGGAAGAATTGGGATGCGAAGTGGTGGCGGTAGACCACTCGGAAGAAAAAGTACAGCAGATTGCAGATGAAGTGTCATATGCAATTTGCGCCGATGTGCAGGATAAGGAATTGCTTAAATCTTTAGGTGCAAGGAATCTGGACGGGGTTGTCGTGGCTGTTTCTGAGAATCTGGAAGTAAGTATCCTTGCGACCCTTATGGCAAAAGAGCTAGGGGCCACGTATATACTGGCCAAAGCGCAAAGTGAGATTCATGCGAATATTCTTAAGAAGCTCGGCGCTGATAAAGTTGTATTTCCGGAACAGGATATGGGAAAAAGAGTGGCCCAGACTCTTGCAACGAAGAATTTTATTGATTGGATCTCTTTATCGAATGATTTCAGCATGGTAGAAGCAATGGTTCCGGAACCGTGGGTTGGGAAGAGCCTTCTGGAATTAAATGTGCGTGAAAAGTTTGGAATCAATGTAGTCGGAGTGATCCGCGAACAGCAGGTGCATGTGAATATTCAGCCGAAGGAATGTTTCCGTGAGGGGGATATGATGATCCTGATCGGAGAAAATAATGTTTTAAATAATATCAGTAAAGGAAATTTAGTATGATTACCAGTACAGGAAACGGGAGAGTAAAGCAGCTGGTTCAGTGGCAGAAAAAAAGAAAAGAAAGGGACAAAGAGGGGATATTTCTGGTCGAAGGTCTTAGAATGTATGTAGAAGCACCACGTGACAGGGTACGGGAAATCTACGTCTCTGAAAGCTTTTATAAGCGAAAAAAAGAAGAACTGAATCTGGATGAATGGGGAAAAAAGATGGAAATCCTTTCAGATCATGTGTATGAACATGTGTCGGACACGATGACACCTCAGGGTGTGCTTCTTGTAATGGAGCAGAACAGATATCGTCTGGAAGACATGATTGACCGGAAGAAAGATGGAAAAAATCCGTTTCTTATGGTGCTGGATAATCTGCAGGATCCGGGCAATCTGGGAACAATCTTGAGAGCGGGAGAAGCTGCGGGAGTGACCGGAGTCATCTTAAGCCGTGACTGTGTAGACATTTACAATCCGAAGGTGATTCGTTCCACCATGGGATCTATTTACAGAATGCCGTTTGTCTATGTGGATGATCTGACGGAAATAGTGAAGAGATTGAATGAAAACGATATTCATACCTATGCGGCGCATCTGGATGGAAGAAACAGTTACGATAAGGAGAATTATAAAACAGGAACCGCATTTTTAATAGGAAATGAAGGAAATGGATTAAGACAGGAGACAGCGGATGCTGCGGAAATCTATGTGAAGATTCCAATGTGCGGTGAGGTGGAATCTCTGAATGCGGCAATCGCTTCATCCGTTCTGATGTTTGAAGCCGCAAGGCAGAGAAGGGAGTAGATTTTATGAGACCTGTAATTGACCTGGAAAGAGAGTATGGGCTGGTATTTGACGGGGGAGGAGCGCGCGGCGCATATCAGATCGGCGCGTGGAAAGCACTTGAGGAGGTCGGCATTAAAATTCAGGCAGTGGCAGGTACTTCAGTGGGCGCATTAAATGGTGCCCTTGTTTGTATGGGAAATCTCGAGCAGGCGGAAAATATCTGGAAAAAGATGACATTTTCACAGGTCATGGATGTTGACGATGAGAAAATGGAAGAACTGTTTGACGGGGAGACATCTTTAGGAGAATTCCTTAAATCCCTTTGGAAAAAGCTCTCTGACGGAGGAATAGACATTACGCCGCTTAAAGAATTGATCCATGAAGTGGTAGACGAAGAAAAAATAAGAAATTGTGGAAAAGAGTTCTGCTTATTGACATTCTCCCTGTCGGAATTTCGGGAACTGGACCTGAGTGTGGAGGATATCCCGGAAGGGCTTCTTGAAGATTTTCTTCTTGCGAGCGCCTATCTGCTCGGATTTAAAAATGAACCTCTTCATGGAAAAACCTATCTGGACGGCGGTGTGGTAAATAATGTTCCGACGAATTCGCTGATAAAGCGTGGATATAAGGATCTCATACAGATTCGTATTCTCGGTCCGGGGCGTGTGCCAAGAGCAGTGATACCTGAAGATGGCAGTCTTTATGAAGTGATACCGAGAGTGAGCCTTGGAAGTATTCTGGAATTTTCGGGGAAACGGAGCCGACAGAATATGAAAATCGGGTATTTTGATACGAAAAGAATGATTTTTGGACTGGAAGGCACAATTTACTATATTGAACAAACGCACGAAGAGTGTTATTATGTAGAAATAATGAAACTCATTAGTGATTTGGAAAAGACAGAGTACCGTCTCAAATTAAAATTGCCGATATCCTGTTCTGATAAAGAATTATTCATTGGAATGCTTGAAGCAAGTGCAAAGCTGATGAGAATTCAAAAATACAATATCTACACAGTAGACGAATTGTGGGATCTGGTCGGTGAGCGGTTTGAACGCTATTCCGAAAGACACCCGCTTAAGCTTCCCGGATTTGTTTACGTTATGATTGGGATGAGAAAGGAATATAAGATGAACTTAAAAGGAAGACATTTTTTAACACTGAAAGACTATACCCCGGCAGAAATCGAATATTTGCTTGACCTTTCTGCAGACTTGAAAGATAAGAAGAAAAAAGGAATTCCTGTAGATACATTAAGAGGAAAGAACATTGCGCTTATTTTCGAAAAGAACAGTACAAGAACTCGCTGTTCATTTGAAGTGGCAGCTCATGATCTGGGAATGGGAACCACTTATCTGGACCCGGCATCTTCCCAGATCGGTAACAAAGAAAGTATCGAAGATACAGCACGCGTACTTGGAAGAATTTTTGATGGAATTGAGTATCGTGGCTACGGACAGGAGATCGTAGAAGAGCTTGCTGCAAATGCAGGTGTTCCGGTATGGAATGGTCTTACCAATGAATACCATCCGACACAGATGCTGGCAGACCTTCTCACGATCAGAGAACACCTCGGAAGAATTAAAGGCTTGAAGCTGGTTTATATGGGAGATGCAAGATACAATGTTGGAAATTCTCTCATGGTTCTCTGCTCTAAGATGGGAATGGATTACGTAGTATGCGCACCTAAGAAATATTTTCCGAATCCGGAGCTTGTAGAAGAATGTAAAGAATATGCTAAAGAATCCGGCGCAACGATCAGCATGATCGAGGATGTCAAAGAAGCTACAAAGGGTGCAAATGTAATTTACACGGATGTGTGGGTTTCTATGGGGGAACCGGATGAGGTTTGGACAGAACGTATCAAAGATCTCATCGGTTACAAGGTTACAAAGGAAGTGATGGAAAATGCTGACAAAGATGCAATTTTCCTGCACTGCCTGCCGTCTTTCCACGATCTTAAGACCAGACTTGGAAAAGAAAAATGCGCAAAGCACGGTATGACGGAAATGGAGGTAACAGACGAAGTGTTCGAATCTGAGCAGTCTGTTGTGTTTGATGAAGCCGAAAACAGAATGCATACCATCAAAGCAGTGATGGCTGCAACACTAGGAGCTGTAGAATAATCTATATGAAAACAGAAATATTAAAAATGCTCCGGCAGACAAATGACTATCTGTCGGGGCAGCAGATCTGTGATACATTTCACGTTTCAAGAACAGCCGTCTGGAAGGTGATCACACAGCTAAAGGAGGAAGGGTACGAGATTGAAGCAGTGCGCAACCGCGGATACCGGCTCACTTCAAGTCCGGATGTGCTTTCTGAAAAAGAGATTACAAGCCGCCTTAAAACGAAATGGGCTGGGACTTGTCTGGAATTCGAGGAAGTTGTGGACTCCACGAATATCAGGGCAAAAGAGCTTGGAGAAAAAGGAGCACCGCATGGAACACTTGTTGTAGCAGAACAGCAGACGGCAGGAAAAGGAAGAAGGGGAAGAAGCTGGGTATCACCGCCGGGAAGCAGTATTTATATGACGCTTCTTCTTAAGCCGGAGGTCGAGCCTTCAAGGGCACCGATGCTGACTCTTCTTATGGCTTATGCAATTGCAGATGCATTTCGAGGTGAGAAAAATCTGGATGTTCAGATAAAATGGCCCAATGATCTGGTGCTGAATAAGAAAAAAATATGTGGAATCCTGACGGAAATGAGCGCAGAGGTGGGCTATGTCCACTATGTAGTGATCGGTGTAGGAATTAACGTAAATACCGAAAGCTTTCAGGAGGAAATCTCACAGACGGCGACTTCGCTCAGGATTGAAGAAGGTGTGAAATTCCAGAGAGCGGAACTGATTGCAGCAATTATGCAGAAGTTTGAAATGTATTATGAGAAATTTTGTGCATCGGGAAATCTTTCCGATATCATGGATGGATATAACGCAATTCTGGTAAATAAGGACCGGGAAGTCCGTGTTCTTGAACCGGGAAATGAGTATAATGCAAAAGCACTTGGAATCAATGAAACCGGTGAACTGATCGTTGAAAAAGAAGACGGAAGCCGGACGGAGATTTTTTCGGGTGAAGTATCTGTGCGCGGAATTTACGGATATGTGTAGTGCAAGGAGAATGTGAGTATGTATCAGAATAAAATTGTCCTTTGCGGGGCAAATTCATATGAAGAAAAGTATTATCTGAATCCGGATTTTGATGATCTTCCACAGCATATCAAAGATGAACTGAAGATCATGTGCGTACTTTACGTGCATGATGTCGGAGGAATCCTGACTCTGGTTTTCGAGGAGAATGGAGAGCTTTGCTTTGAAGTGACAAGCAAAGAAGGGGATCCGATGTTCGATGATATCGGAAGCCAGCTCAAAATCAAACAGATTCAGAAAGACGAAGAGAAACAGGAACTTTTGAATCAACTCCAGCTTTATTATAAAGTATTCTTTCTGGGAGAAGAACTGGAATGACAAGAACGCTGAAGATTGGAAATGTAGAATTAGAGAATCGATATATTTTAGCGCCGATGGCAGGAGTGACAGACCTGCCATTTCGTTTACTGTGCAAAGAGAAGGGCGCAGGACTTTTATGTATGGAAATGATCAGTGCAAAAGCACTGCAATATAAGAATAGAAATACAAAAGCATTGCTTCAGATCGATTCGAGGGAATATCCGGTCTCTTTGCAGCTCTTCGGATCGGATCCTTATATCATCAGTGAGCAGGCAAAGGCAATTGAAGAACTGCCCTTTCAGATTCTTGACCTTAATATGGGCTGTCCGGTTCCGAAGGTCGTAAAAAACGGCGAAGGATCGGCTCTTATGAAGAATCCGAAGCTGGTTTATGAAATTGTCTCAAAGACGGTGAAAGCTATTTCCAAACCGGTCACTGTCAAAATCAGGAAAGGATTTGATGATGACCATGTTAATGCCGTGGAAATTGCAAGAATCATTGAGGAAGCCGGCGGTGCGGCAGTGGCTGTTCACGGAAGAACGAGAGAACAGTATTATTCCGGAAAAGCAGACTGGGAGATTATCCGCAAGGTGAAAGAAGAAGTATCCATCCCGGTTATAGGAAATGGGGATGTGACGGGGCCGCTTACAGCTGCAAAGCTTCTTAAAGAAACCGGATGTGACGGAGTGATGGTTGGAAGAGGATGTCAGGGGAATCCGTGGATATTCAAAGAGATTATTGAATATGAAGAGACAGGAGTTCTTCCGGAGAGACCCTCATCAGAAGAAATCCGGGAAGCCATGCTTCGCCACGCACAGCTGCAGATAGAATTCAAAGGAGATTATTTGGGAATCCGTGAAATGCGAAAGCATGTGGCATGGTACACGAAAGGGATGGAAGGGTCTGCCAAATTGCGCGATGAGATTAATCATGTGGAGAGCTATGAAGAACTGGAAAAGCTTTTGAACGATAGAATTGGATAGAAAAATCCCTAAAAAACGGACGAATCATGTGATAAAAATTATTGACATGAAACCGGCAATTATGTATAATAATGAAATTGTGAAAGTATCTTTAGATAAACATCATTTCTGTAAAGAATATGATGTTTATTCTAACATAGAGATACTGTTTAGTGTTAAGAGGAGATGGAAAGAATGGAAGCAAAGAAAACATTACTCACTTATACAGGGCTTAAAAAACTGGAAGATGAACTTGAAAATCTGAAAGTAGTTAAAAGAAAAGAAGTTGCCGTAAAGATTAAAGAAGCAAGAGAACAGGGCGACTTATCAGAGAATGCCGAGTACGATGCTGCTAAAGATGAACAGCGTGATATCGAAGCACGTATCGAGGAACTGGAGAAGATTCTTAAGAACGCTGAAGTTGTAGTAGAAGATGATGTTGACCTTGAAAAAATCAATATCGGATGCACAGTAGATGTATATGATAGAGAATTTGAAGAGGAGATGGAATTCAAGATTGTAGGTTCTACAGAAGCTAATAGTCTTGCGGGAAAGATTTCGAATGAATCACCGGTAGGAAGAGCTCTGATCGGAAAGAAAGTCGGAGACGTGGTAGCTGTAGAGACACAGGCCGGTGTGATCGAATATGAGGTTTTAAAAATTAACCGTTCAATTTAATGAATGAATGTAAGTGCCCGGGCAGAGGGAAGAATACTGCCTGCAGCATGCAGAGAGGAGAAGAAGACGTGGGAGCACAGCAGAATAACAATGGGCAGGAACAGGATATTAATCATTTGAGAAAGGTACGTCGCGAGAAACTGGCAGAACTTCAGGCAAACGGCCAGAATCCGTTTGAAATTACAAAGTACGATATAACTCATCATAGTAATGAAGTAAAAGAGAACTTTGATAAGCTGGAAGGCAAGCATGTAGTACTTGCCGGACGTATGATGTCAAAGCGTATCATGGGAAAAGCATCATTTTGCAACATCCAGGATTTAAAGGGCAATATCCAGTCTTATGTTGCAAGAGACAGTATTGGGGAAGAAGAATATAAAGCTTTCAAGAAGATGGATATCGGTGATATTGTTGGCCTTGAGGGTGAAGTTTTCAAAACCAAGACAGGTGAGATTTCTATCCATGCATCTGCAGTGAGACTCCTTTCTAAGAGCCTGCAGGTACTTCCGGAGAAGTTCCACGGCCTTACTGATACTGATGTACGTTACCGTCAGAGATATGTGGACCTTATCATGAATCCGGAAGTAAAGGATACATTTATCAAACGTTCTAAGATCATCAGCTCAATCCGTAAATACCTTGACGGACAGGGATTTATGGAAGTGGAGACTCCGATGCTGGTTGCAAATGCAGGTGGAGCAGCCGCAAGACCGTTTGAGACACATTTTAACGCACTGAACGAAGATTTCAAGCTTCGTATTTCTCTGGAACTCTATCTGAAACGTCTTATCGTAGGCGGAATGGAAAGAGTATACGAGATTGGACGTGTATTCCGTAACGAAGGGCTGGATACCAGACATAATCCGGAATTCACTCTGATGGAATTATATCAGGCATATACGGATTATAATGGAATGATGGATCTGACCGAGAACATGTACCGTCATGTAGCACAGGAAGTTCTCGGAACAACGAAGATCGTATACAAAGGAATCGAGATGGATCTCGGAAAGCCGTTCGAGAGAATCACCATGGTCGATGCAGTTAAGAAATATGCCGGTGTTGACTGGAACGAAGTTCATACACTGGAAGAAGCAAGAGCACTTGCAGATGAACATCATGTAGAATACGAAGAAAGACATAAAAAGGGTGATATCCTTAGCCTGTTCTTCGAAGAATTTGCAGAAGAACATCTGATCCAGCCGACGTTCGTTATGGATCATCCGATCGAGATTTCTCCGCTTACCAAGAAGAAACCGGAGAATCCGGAATATGTAGAACGTTTCGAGTTCTTCATGAATGGATGGGAGATGGCAAATGCTTACTCCGAGCTGAATGACCCGATCGATCAGAGAGAACGTTTCAAAGCACAGGAAGAACTGCTTGCTCAGGGTGATGAGGAAGCGAACACTACAGATGAAGACTTCCTGAACGCACTTGAAATCGGTATGCCGCCTACAGGTGGCATCGGCTTTGGTATCGACAGAATGTGTATGCTTCTTACAGGTGCAGAAGCAATCAGAGACGTGCTTCTCTTCCCGACCATGAAGACCATCGGCGGTGCCGAGAAGAAAGCAGCAAAAGAAGAAAAAGCAGTAAAAGAAGAAATAAAAGCCGAAGAACCGGCAGAGAAGATTGATTTTTCTAAGGTGAAAATCGAACCGCTTTTCGAAGAAATGGTAGACTTTGATACATTCAGCAAGTCAGATTTCCGTGCAGTAAAAGTTAAAGAGTGTGTTGCAGTACCGAAGTCAAAGAAACTGTTACAGTTCACTCTTGATGATGGAACAGGCACAGACAGAACCATTTTAAGCGGTATTCACGCTTATTATGAGCCGGAAAAACTGGTTGGAAAGACTCTTATCGCTATCACAAATCTTCCACCGAGAGCGATGATGGGCATTGACTCTTGCGGTATGCTCCTCAGTGCTATTCACGAAGAAGAAGGCGAAGAAAAGCTCCATCTTCTGATGGTTGATGATCACATTCCAGCAGGTGCCAAGCTCTATTAAGATGAGAAACTGAGCCTTGCGGCGGTGTGCGCTTGCGAACACCGACATAAGGCGAAAAACGCACGGAGACGCCAGTCGACGTGATGTAAAGATGTACCGTTTTACCGAATAGACGGGACGTACTTCGTTTGATAAAAAACTAAAAAAACAGCGATTTACATCAAACTTACATCAATTGATGCAGAAATCGGTGCAAGCAAGAAAAAATCGCATGATTAGTGCAATGAGTGGGCAATTCCAATCGGAGTTGCCCATTTTTAAAACAAACAGAAATACAAATAGGAATTGACAGAGGTAATGAAATGTTTGAAGAATTAGGAATTAGTTTTGGCACAGCACTAATCGTCTTGCTTCCGAAGGGAGTGCTTTGCGTGCTTAACACCGACGAAAAATCTCACAAAAAGAAATAGCAATCTATTTTCTATGTGGGGAGGAAATGTCTATGGTGAAGCATAAGTCAAGATTGAAGGAGATACGACAGGGAACGGGGCTTACGATAGAGCAGGTGCCATACCAATAAGTGTACCAGGGTGGTAATGCTTAAGAATTTTACGGAAGGGTGCTTGATTGAACAGGCAGATGCAAAGGGCTGATGCTCTTCGAAATCTGATCCACCGCGGACGCATGAAAAGATAATCAGCGATAGGCTGAGTCTTTTCTGCGTCCCTTTTTATTTAGGAGCAATATTTCAACTTCATACGTTTCTATCGCCGGTTATCAAGCCGGAAAGAGAGGAAACGATGAGTAAGGAAATCAAAACAGTTGGAGCAAGAATAAGAGAATACAGAAAAGAGATGGGATATTCCCAAGAGACTCTGGCTGCAATGTTATATATGAAGAAAACCACCATCTGTAAATATGAGAAAGATCTGCACGACATACCATCAAGTGTATTTGTGGAGCTTGCAGAGGCTCTTCATACTACACCGAATTATCTGCTCCTTGGTGATGTGGAGGCGGATGATTGGATGGATGATATGATCCAAATGCTTGAGAAGATTAAGAGACCGGAACATAGAGAATTGGCAAAGAAGCAGATTGCTTTGCTGGCTGAGATTGGAGATTATTAGTCAAAGTAATAAAAGAGCTTACCTGATATTGATATTCGGGTAAGCTCAAATTGATTTATGGAGTTTCTAAAAGCCACTTCCATGCAGGAAGTACTGAAATCGGGATTCCGTCACATTCTATAGATGCTTCCTCACTATTTGTAATAATAAGGCATTTGGCATCCGGAATAAAGTTATGAAGCTTGACAAATGCTCTGGTTTCACGCTCGCGAGTATCCAAACAATCGAGAACCTGCAGTGAAACCTGGATAGCAAGCTTTTCATCAGGGACATAGAAATCAATCTCCACATTGTTTTCAAAGTAGAAGACATTTTCCATTCCATACCGTCTGACAAGTTCTAGTGCTACAAGGTTCTCTAATTGCGCAGATTTACAGTCTAAAAGCATCAGACCTACAAGCCCGGTATCCATAAAGTAATATTTAGGAGAGGTTTCTTTTTCAGCAAGCTTTGCAGCATAATTAGTCAGAGGGAATATGAGATAGGAATCATTCATATATCCAACATAATTGATTACTGTCTGTTTACCAAGAGATGTACCGGCACTCTTTACGATATTAGTTAGTCTGGTAAAGGATAACGGTT
>JAXFTO010000112.1:0-3343 GCA_034176745.1 Bariatricus sp.
TCAGCCGTCTGCGTCTTCATATTCGTAGAACTGACCGCCGTATACCTGGTGATAAAATCCGAAAAACTGCTTGTAAACCGGTGCTTACTCTGCACCGTCATCACCGGACTGTTCCCATACTTTCGCAGTTCCAGCTTTCCCTCCCGGTTGATACAGAAAAACCCACCAAGGACCTGCCCCACATAGTAGAGCACATCCCGGTAGGTCTCCATATCATTATCCGTATAAATAGAAAGTATCTCAGCACCATTCGGCATTGCCTCAATCACTTCCCTGCTCTGCGCCAGTTCCACCTCACAGGCCTTGCAGCAAAGTTCCATAAAGTCATAAGCATTGCCAACCGTCTCAAACCCATTGAAGCTTTTTTCAAACCGCAGCATGAAATCATAGGCCTTCAGTTCCAGACATTTGATTGTCCGGTTCGCCTCCGACACCTCAAAGATACCCATCGGCACCTCTTCGTAACTGCCATCCGGAAGCCTCAGATGATAAAACAGCTCCACCAGAGCATCCTCCAAAGTATACCGGTCAATATCCGTCAGCAGCGTAATCCCCATCTCAGCCGAATACACCGTACCCAGTTCAATCTCTGTACTGTTGCAGCACTGACTTGAAATATAACCACTGCCCTTTACAATATCCCCCGGACCAAACTCATAAATCACACCTTTCGTCGTAGTAATCTTTCCAGTCCAATAATACCGCCTTGTGTTCTCCTGCACCGCCTGCAGGAACCCTTCACTCACCGGATACACGAAAACACCTCCAATAAAACAGGCACCCGCCAACTCAATGGCAGATGCCCTCAATAATTATACTTGAGACTTTCCATTATAATTCTGTATAGGAAATCTGATACTCGTAAATCCTCATACGTTTATCCTGATGCACTTTCTCAACTAATTCCTTTGTCGGAGAATTAAGGCAGATTATTCCATAAACTTTTTTATCCTTATACTCCGCGCTGTGTTCAAACCAATCTAAATAATCTGCAGTCTGTCTGTATGCATCGTCATAACCTGAATCCTTCTTCAGTTCAATAACATACAAATTACCCTCGTTATCTTCACACAAGAGATCCAACCGACCAACTGGTATAATAAACTGTCGGCCATAAAGACCTTTTCTCTTGTATATTCTTAGATTTAGTCCAAATACATTCACACCAGACTCAATTCTTGCTGTCAATTCATCTTCTAATAGTTTTTCATTAGAAAACTGCTTCCTCTCAACCCCAAGGTCTACGCAGTTTTCCTGAGCATTCTCATCGTCTGTACTTTCTACTACAACATCTTTTTCAACGCTCTTCTTTATCCTGGCATTTGTATTATCAAGTTTTTCTACTCTGCGCCTAAACTCTTTAGAAATCTTATATTTTCCTGAATTTACAAATGCCTTTGCATCCTTGTTCCTGCCAAGTGCTATCAGCACTCTCACATAGTTGTTTGATGCGTATGCATAATTTTGATCTATTTCCAGACATTTTTCAAATAATGCTTTCGCTTCTGTAAACTTTTTCTGGGTATATAAGCAGAATCCCAAATTGTTAATGGTATCAATATTATAAGGATTTTCTTCTAAGGACTTTCGATAATACTCTTCTTCCAATCTGCGATTTTTTAATTTACCATAGCTCCATGCAAACATGAAATATACATCATATTTTCTGAAAAAACAGTTGCTGTCCTCAATCAATTCCAGATATGCAATCGCATTATTCCACATTTTCATTGAATAGTAAGTATACGCAATAAGTTCCTTTATCAAAATAATATCCGGATATTTCTGCATTGCGTCAAGCAACATATCTAAAGTCTCTTCATCTGTCTTGCACCGATAATAAAGATCTATAACTTCACACAACTCTGGCAATCCCTTTTGACACGGGAATTTTTTTAGTATCTGTCCTAATGACGTCCAAAATCCAGGAAATGCTTCTTTAAAAGGTTCAAAACAGGTATCCACAAAGCCATACTCATCCATAAAATCCGCTGGCTTCTTTATTGTATCTTTCGCTTTTTGATAACTCTCTTCCAACCAATTTTCAAGTAACATCAAACACTTTTTATCATCATATTTGAAAAAAGCATTTACTGCTTTCATATATGTATATCCAGAGGAGATTAACTGTATATTTTTACACAGCAGACTTATCAGATCACTCTTCTCAAAATTTAACCTGTCATATTTGGTATAGCCTACGGATATCATATAAAGAATTTCATTACATAATGAACCTCTAAGATCATCTGTATACTCGCTCTCTATTGTTTCCAGTTTATCAGATACTTCTAAAACTGATTGGCAGTCAGCAAATTCTTTTTGATATAAAGATTCCAATTCTTCATCTGTCAGCATAATAAAATCCCCCGACTTTTTCTTCTTATTCTACCACTCCCCACAATTGCTGTCATCCTTATAATTCCTTCAAGTTAAAACTCACTGTCCACAATCCCTTATAACTGGTATCCTTCTCCAGCTTGCTCTTAAACCCATCCATATACATCTCCGCATTCCTCATCTCTGCTGTCTCCGTGTCAAAATAATCCACCGAAATCTTCTCCTTCTTTTTAAACCCGGTCATTAGCTTCAGCCATTTCTGCGTCACCTGAAATGTCACCGCTATATTCACAACACCAGACCTCACCACATCCCTCTGCATGGTACCCGCTTCCGTCTCTCCACCGGAATCTGCCTCCACATCATGCAACTCTACTTTATAAGAAACCGGCAGAGGAAGATCCACGCCATCAAACTTCAAATACTGAAAAAATGCCATCGTTTACCTTCCTCCGCTTCTAAGATTTGCCCTCTGCTGGGCATTTACAATCACCTCATCCAGCATCGTACCGCCAAGATAAACCGGGATCACGATATCCCCGCCATTGCCGGACACACCGGAAATCCCTTCCCTGATCGCACCAACCAGGCTGCTTAAATCAGAACTGCTCACAGAACCACCGCCTGCCAGAGCCATACCAGCTGTACTGACCTTCGGGCTTATCACCATATCCTGTGCCACTCCTTCCATCGCCTTTCTTACCATGCCTTTGCTCTTCTCGATTCCCTGTGCCAGCCCCTTCATAAAATCCGGCATCCAGCTTTCATAATCCGTCAGCGGGCCTTCATCCGGAACCGAAAAATGCAGATGGGAACGGATGGTATCTGCTACATCTCTCACCGCACCCACTACATTTCCAATCGCATTGCGGATACCATTCACGATCCCATTGATCAGATCTGAACCCCACTGAAATGCACTGGAAGCCAGTCCGGTAACAGAACTGACCGCCTGGCCAAAACCGCTTTTGATGGTATCGTAGATCCCGGAGACTGTACTCCG
>JAXFTO010000113.1:0-6404 GCA_034176745.1 Bariatricus sp.
ATGGAACATATATTGAAGAGAGATAGTCTCGGTGGCGGTGATATCAAACTAATTGCAGTTATGGGATTATATCTGGGGATGGATGAAACACTGTATGCGATGCTTGGTGCGTGTATCCTGACTTTAGCTGTAATGCTATGGCCCCGGGCAAAGAGCAGAAAAAAACGAGATGTATTCCCCTTTGGACCGGCGCTTGCGGTTGCGACTGGGGTAATGGTTTTGTGGGACTTCTGCCATACCTTGTAAACTATTCATTGTAATTCGAATGGAAATTCATTATACTAAAATCAGGCAGCAAGAATAGTATGATATGTTTATAGGAGGCATTTATGGCAAGAACAGTAGGAATAGGAATACAGGATTTTGAAAAAGTAATTACGAATGAATGCTTCTATGTAGATAAGACGGATTTTATCCGTGAATGGTGGGAAAGTAAGGACGATGTTACGCTGATCACGCGTCCGCGGCGTTTTGGAAAGACGCTGAATATGAGTATGTTGGAGAAATTCTTTTCACTTGATTATGCAGGACGCGGGGATCTGTTCGAGGGATTATCCATCTGGAAAAATGAAAAATACCGCAGCATACAGGGAACCTATCCTGTTATCAGTCTTTCATTTGCAAATGTAAAGGAACGTAATTTTGAAGCCACAAAGGAAAGAATCGGACAATTGATTACGGAGCTTTATAGTAAACATCAGTATCTGCTCTCCTGCGAATGGATGTCTGAGACGGATAAAGAGTTTTTTCTTTCCGTGCGAAGTGGAATGCCGGAAGTGGTGGAGACGCTTGCAATTAATAAGCTTTCAGGATATTTGAGCAGGTATTATGGAAAGAAAGTAATCATTCTTCTGGATGAATATGATACCCCTATGCAGGAAGCGTATGTAGATGGATTCTGGGAAGATATGACTGCATTTATCAGAAGCCTGTTTAATGCGACATTTAAGACGAATCCCTGGATGGAACGAGGGATGATGACCGGGATTACACGGGTGAGCAAGGAATCTGTATTTTCAGATCTGAATAATCTGGAAGTGGTGACGACAACTTCTGAAAAGTATGCGACAGCATTTGGATTTACAGAACAGGAAGTGTTTACCGCTCTTGAGGAATGTGACCTGAAAAATGAAAAAGAACAGGTGAAACGATGGTATGACGGATTTATCTTCGGAAATCAGAGAGATATTTATAATCCGTGGTCCATACTGAATTTCTTAGGAACGGGAAAGATAAAGCCATATTGGGCAAATACCAGTTCCAACAGTCTGGCAGGAAAGCTGATACGCGAAGGCGGGAGAAATATCAAAGAAAAGTTTGAACGACTTTTGCGAGGAGAGAGCCTGATATCTTACATCGATGAACAGATTGTGTATAATCAGTTGGATGGAAACGAGAGAGCGATTTGGAGTCTGTTCCTGGCAAGCGGTTATCTTAAGGTACTTTCTTATGAAAGTTATCAGGACATACCGGAGGGAACGCTGCCCAGATACGAATTGGCTCTTACCAATTTTGAAGTGAAGATTATGTTCCAGAAAATGGTTCATGACTGGTTTACGCCAGCCGAAGCTGACTATAATGATTTTATAAAAGCATTGCTTCTGGATGATGTGAAAGCAATGAATGCATATATGAACAGGATAGCGGTAAGTGTATTCAGTTATTTTGATACGGGAAACGGGCCTTCTAAAAGCGAACCGGAGCGCTTCTATCATGGATTTGTCCTGGGACTTATGGTGGAACTGCAGAATCGGTTTATCATAACATCGAACCGGGAAAGTGGTTTTGGAAGATATGATGTGATGCTTGAACCGAAAAGTCCAAAGGAAGATGATGCGATGATTCTGGAATTTAAAGTGCAGGATGAAGAGGACGAGAAAACATTAAAAGATACGGTGAACTCTGCACTCAGGCAGATAGAGGAAAAGCAATATGCAACGCAGCTTATTTCAAAAGGAATCCCAAAAGACTGTATCAGAAGTTATGGCTTCGCTTTCCGGGGGAAACAAATCTTGATTGGGAAATCGTAAATTTAGAAACCACTATAACAGGTAATCGATGATGCCTGCTATAGTGGTTTTTGCATCCTTTCCATTTCCGCCCGTTCCTTCGTCTTTCACAGATTGATGGAACGCAAGTCTATATTTCCGTTGTGAACAAGAACATCAAACCACTGGCAGACGGCGCGGTTCAGTTTGTGATTCAGACGGACGCGATAGAAATAGAGGAGGTAGAAGAAGTCCAGGAGGAAGAAATGGAAGAACTTTCTGTGTGGGAGAAGTTTTTGAATTTGTTTCAATAATAAAATCTGGGAATATCAACATTTATCTACAAATATTCATATATAAATAAAATTTCTCCTCCTTTATACTAAAACCATCTTAAGAAAAGATAGTTTGAGTGATCTGAAGGAGGAACATCATGAAACGCAAGAAATTAATTGCATTATTACTTACATTATGTATGACATCAACAGTGTTTGCAGGATGTGGAGCAAAGAAAGAAGACACAACTGAGGGAGAGACGGCAGACAGTGAAACGCAGGCAATCACACTCACGGTCTGGGGACCACAGGAAGATCAGGCACCGCTTGATGGATATGATAAGGGAATTCTCCCTGCAATGTGTGACAAATTTAATGAAGAACATCCAGAATGGGACATCACTTTTGAATATGGTGTATGTTCCGAAGGAGATGCCAAGGACGTTGTAACAAAGGATGTTGATGCAGCAGCAGACGTTTACATGTTCGCGAACGACCAGATTCCGGTGCTTGCAGAATCAGGAGCAATTGCAAAACTTGGTGGACAGACAGCAGAAGATATTAAGGCAAACAACCCGGAAAGTATGACAGCTTCAGTTACATATAATGATGGTATCTATGGCGTACCGTTCACATCTAATACATGGTTTATGTATTATGACAAGAGCAAATTTAACGAAGACGAAGTAAAATCTCTTGACACTATGATGGCAAAAGATCTTGGTGCAGATGTAAAGAACTTCGGATTTGCACTTACAAACAGCTGGTATATTGAAGGATTCTACTTCGGAGCAGGATGTTCATTATTCGGAGACGGAACAGATGCTTCTAAGGGATGCGACTTCAACAGCGAAGCAGGTGTTGCAACTACAAAATATTTGGTAGAACTTGCAGCTAACCCGAAATTCCTCAATGAGCAGGACGGAAGCTGTATCGCAGCTATGAAAGAAGGAAAACTTGCAGCTTACTGCAGCGGTTCATGGGATGCAGCCGCAATCAAAGAAGCACTTGGCGATAACTTTGCAGCATGTCAGATTCCTACAGTAACAATTAACGGTGTAGAAGGCCAGATGCGTTCTTTCTTTGGAAGCAAAGCAATCGGCGTGAATCCCAAATGTGAAAATCCGGAAGTCGCAGTTGCACTTGCCGCTTACCTTGGTGGAGAAGAATGCCAGACAATCCGTTATCAGACACGTGGAATCATTCCTAGCTTAACAGCACTTGCAGACAGCGATGAAATCAAAGCCGATGCAGTTGCAGTGGCACAGATGAACGAAATTGCAAATGCATCTTTCTTACAGCCGGTACTTTCTGAAATGAATGCTTACTGGACACCAGCAGAAACAATGGGTAAAGAAATCATTCAGGGCGATGTAACAGCAGATAATGCAGCAGAAAAGACAAATTCCATGGTAGAAGGTATTCTTTCAGGCGGTTTATAAAATTGATCGGATAACGAGATTCTTGGAAAACGCTTTATCGGCTTGCCGGTAGGGCGTTTTCCAAGAATCTTATTTCCTTAATTATCAGATTTTTGTAAGGAAAGGAGAAAATTCGAAAAATGAAGCTGAAAAGGAAGGAAAAGAAATTCAGTGAATTTCATAATGTGATCTCCGTACGAACCGCTCTGAAAAATGGAGACAGAAACACCAGGCTTTCAGCAGTGATCATGGGATTCGGTAATCTGGTATCAGGTCAGATTGTAAAGGGACTTATGTATCTGCTTTTGGAAATTGGTTTTATTTTCTATATGGTAATGTTCGGAGGAGGATTTCTTGGCGGACTTGTAACGCTGGGAACCAAAACGACAGGAGAAGTATTTAACGAAGAAAAACAGATTTATGAATATACGGCAGGAGACAACTCTATGTTATTCCTGCTATATGGTATCGTGACACTATTCCTTATTGCAGCGTTTGTGCTCTTGTGGAGAACGGCAGTCAAATCTGCATATAGTGTGCAGAAAGTCAAAGAAGCCGGTGGAAAAGTATCTACTATACGTGAAGACATCCGTGCTCTTCTTGATAAGAGACTGTATGGTACACTGCTTGCAATGCCGGTACTTTGCGTAGTAGTGTTCACGATCATGCCTCTGGTCTTCATGACCTGTATGGCATTTACGAATTATGACAGAAACCACCAGCCGCCGGGAAAACTCTTCGACTGGGTTGGATTAACTAATTTCCAGAAACTGTTTGATTTGAGCGGAAGCCTTGGATATGCATTCTGGCATGTGCTGGGATGGACGATTATCTGGGCAATACTTGCTACCGCTTTGAATTATATTCTGGGAATGATCCTGGCAATTGTCATTAACCGAAAAGACACACACTGGAAAGGTTTCTGGAGATTTATCTTCGTACTTTCAATAGCGGTTCCGCAATTTGTGTCCCTTTTGATCATGAGGACGATGCTTCAGGAGCAGGGGGCAATCAATGTGTTGCTTCAGAACATCGGACTGATTCGTGAGCCCCTCCCATTTTGGACCAATACGATGTGGGCCAGAGTTACGGTCATTGTAGTCAACCTCTGGGTAGGTATTCCGTTTACCTTGCTTCAGGTTACCGGAATCCTCCAGAACATTCCGCAGGAATTGTATGAATCAGCAAAGGTGGATGGTGCAAATGCTGTTGTCACTTTCTTCAAAATTACACTTCCGTATATGTTATTTGTAACCACACCTTACCTGATCACTCAGTTTATCGGAAACATCAATAACTTTAACGTTATTTACCTTCTGACCGAAGGAAAACCGGCAGCGATGGACTACTTCAACGGAACCGCTGGAAAGACGGATCTTCTGGTAACATGGCTTTACAAGCTGACGGTAGACTTTAAAGATTATAACTATGCAGCAGTTATCGGTATAACTGTATTTGTGCTTTCAGCGTTTTTCTCTATCTTCGCTTATCAGCACACGGGCTCATATAAAGATGAGGAGGGATTCCAATAATGAAGAAGACACATTCATACAGTATGAGAAAAAAAGTGGTGAACGTTTTCGTTCATTTAGTACTTGCGATACTTGGAATCATCTGGGTATTTCCGATTTTCTGGGTAATCATGACCTCATTCAGAGCCGGAAAAGGTTCCTACTCTACGACATTTATACCGAAAGAATTCACAATAGACAACTATGTGAAATTATTCCAGGAAAGAAGCGTGTTCGATTTCCCGCGTATGTTTGCAAATACATTGGTTGTGGCAGTCTTTTCATGCGTATTGTCCATGTTCTTCCTGATTTCCATCGCTTATGTTATGTCGAGAATGCGTTTTAAAATGAGAAAACCATTTCTGAATATTGCGCTGGTACTGGGAATGTTTCCGGGATTTATGTCTATGATCGCGGTGTATTACATTTTGAAAGGAATCGGACTGATCGATGGTGGTCTGAAGCTGCTTGCACTGGTACTCGTCTATTCGGGTGGTGCGAACATCCTTAGTTTCTATGTGGCGAAAGGATTCTTCGACACGATTCCGAAAGGAATTGATGAGGCTGCATATATGGAAGGTGCAACAAGATGGGATGTACTTACGAAGATTATTATGCCGCTTTCCAAACCGATTCTTGTCTACACATTGCTTCAGTCATTTATCGCGCCGTGGACAGACTTCATTTTTGCGAAGGTTATCATCGGTTCAGAAGCAAAGTATTATACGGTAGCAGTTGGACTTTGGAACATGCTGAATAAGGAAAATATATATAACTGGTATACGAGATTCGCTGCAGGAGCAGTATGCATTTCGATACCAATCGCAATATTGTTTATTTATGTACAGCGTTATTACGCAGACGGACTTTCTGGCGCTGTAAAAGGATAAAGTATTAAAGCCGGGAGACCTTGAGTCTTCCGGTGATTTATTATATAATGATGCCAAGGGTTCCAAAGCCATGTTCTCATGCTTACATGAAAGAAATAAAGAGACATGATGCAAAAATCCACAGGCATCATCAAGTGGTATAACGCGGCAAAGTCCGCAGGCATCATAAAATAAAAATAGGTAGTGTCAAGTAATCTATGAAAAACTGGGCCGAAAAAAACAGGCTCAAACGAACCTTGAAAATTGCAAATATATAAGACGGAAGGCCCTCCGGGGGCTCAGGGCGCTGCCCTAAGAACCTGCAAGGGACCAGTCCCTT
>JAXFTO010000114.1:0-2582 GCA_034176745.1 Bariatricus sp.
TTATTGAGGCTATGGAAGAAGCGAAAAGAATCAGCAAGGATCCTAATACTAAGAGATACAGTAGTTTTTCGGATGCCATGGAGGACCTTGATTGATGCAGTATGAATTGATACTTACTGGCAAATTTAAGAAAAGTTTGAAATTAGCCAGGAAGAGAGGCCTTGATATAACTCTTCTGGAGAATATTGTCTCTATGCTTCAGAATAATATTCCATTAGCAGAAAATTATAGAGACCATGAAATAAAAGGAAAATATTTGGGATTTAGAGAGTGCCACATTCAGCCCGATTGGCTACTAATATATTTAAAAGAAGATGGTATTTTGACATTGACCTTGGTCGATACAGGAACACATGCAGATTTATTTAACATGTGATAACACAATACAGATAACAATTTGATAACATTAGCTCATACAGCACATGTGACTGGTGCAGATGAAACCAAATGGAGTTAAATCGTAACAGAAAACCCTAACAAAAATGTTTAAGAAAAGGATTGAGTTAGGGAGTTTGAGTAAAAAAATGGAGCTCGGAAATCCGACATTATGCGGGTATCCGGGCTCTTGCTATGTGGTTTGAGTATCGTCTGGATTTGCGACAACGGAAGTTTTTTGGAAAAAGATATTGACTCTGCACTTGGTGCAGGATGTATAAATCTCCATATACAACCGCATGAGAGGAGAGCTGATGAATGAGAATCGGAGAGATTGCAAGGCGAACAGGATTGAATATAAGCAATATACGATTTTATGAAAGAAAAGGATTGTTGTGTCCGGATCGGGAGGATGACAGTAAATATCGTGACTATACGGAAGAGGATGTACTGCGGGTAAAAGAGATTCTGCTTTATCGCAAGATGGGAATTTCGATAGAAACAATATATTTACTGATAAACAGACAGGCAAATCAGAGAGATGTTTTATTAAGACAGCAGAGGATACTTCAGGATGAAATAAGAAATCTGAAAAGCTCTGCTGAATTATGTCAAATGCTTCTTCGTGATGGGGGTCTGGAAATGAACGGAGATCAGATGGATCAATATCTGGATTATGTTTATCAGGAAGAAGAAAAAGGGGTAAGGTTCGCAGAAGTGGAAGAGCTCCTGGATGATATTACAGAGTTTACAAGAGAGGGGGTGTTCTGCTGGAGTCCTGTTCGTATTTGGTTATACGGAAAATCATGGGTATCAGCTGGTTTTTCATTATTCTTCTGGGCATTAATCATGATGGTACCGGTTAGTCATCTGATCAATGTTTATCTGAAACGAACATCATTAAGTATTCCGTTATTGCTTATGTATGGAAGCATTTTAGTGATTTATTACCTGGGATTCAGGAAGTTCCGAAAATCGAAAAGAAGATATCTGAAACGTCCTTTTGCTGAAAAGGATGGTGAAGAAGAATGAGTTTTATTATTCAGTTTTTTGAACAGCTTTTTGAGCGGAACTTTTTTTCTCTCATGATTATGGAGTTGCAATTGTGATGATTACATTGGAATTGCGGTTATTATTACTTCCGTTAAACATTACACAAAGAAAACAGATAAATAAGCAGCAGGAGATTTCACAAAAAGCAGCATCTATCAGATTACGTTATAAGAACAATAAAGAAAAGCAGGAGAAGGAGCTTGCCAAATTTTATCAGGAAAATGAAATGGGCATGGGGGGATGCATAGCATCCTTGATTCAGATCCCGATTATGTTATGCCTCTATCATTCCATTCGGCATGTAACTGCCATAGAGTGTGGAACGATATTATTACCGTGGGTTTCATCACTATTAGTCAGGGATCAAACATTTATTTTGCCGATGGCAACATTGTGTGTTCAGATATTACAGTACTTATATCCGCGGTTAAATATGTTTTCATCTCTTAAGCGTCAGAAGCAATCAGGAAATGCTGCGGCGACTATGCTGATTGCTAACAGCTTTTTCGTTTTTATGATACCTGCGGGTATTGGATTGTACTATTTTATTTCAGGCCTGTTCCAGTTTACAGAACAGTTCCTGTACGATTTATTAAGTGTACGTAAACAGAACCTGGCAAAAGATTGAAAGATTTATAAAATGAACAGAATAAGAACGCTCGGGCAGCAAGGACTGCAGCGATGGAAAGTTAACTTGACATTTCTGCACAATCCGGTATAATCAAGATATGGAAAGCAAACTTTCCGTACATAGAAAGTAGATGGGAAAGCATCAATGAAAAACAGATTAGAAGAATTAAGGAAGGAAAGAGGAATTAAGCAGGAGGAATTAGCGTCCGCCATGGAAGTTTCAAGACAGACCATCGGTTCTTTGGAGAATGGAAGATACAATCCTTCGATTTTGTTGGCTTTTAAACTTGCCAGGTATTTTGGTATGAGTATCGAAGAAATATTTATTTATGAGGAGGAGAAGCATGAAGAAGAGTCATAAAATCCTGTTGGCACTTTATATTGCTATTGGTATAGTGCTGGTAATTATTGGAGTTACCATTCAGGTTGATTATTATTCGTCACTGATTTTTGCCATGGGATTCGCATTGGTTTTTAGCAGTATTTTTCAGCTCGTGAGATATTATCACAATACAAGACCGGAA
>JAXFTO010000115.1:0-3927 GCA_034176745.1 Bariatricus sp.
AGAAGGGCAGCCGATCATAATAGGGAGCATTTCTACTCCCTGCTATGACTGGTTTTTCTTTGACATAATTTTACTATCACTGTGCTTCCTAAGACTGTCACCAAAATTCCCAATGTTGCACCCGATGTATCAATGCAGACATCCTGGATTCTCCCTGCTCTTCCTTCTACGAACAGTTGATGGAATTCATCAGTACATGCCATGAAGGCGCTGATTCCGATGCTGCCAAATATTTTCCATCTCATTTTCATATAGATTTGGTGCAGCAACAGCATGCTAAGCATTCCCAATACCGCATATTCGCAAAAATGCGCTGATTTTCGGATGATGAAATCATACGGTTCAAGGAATTCTCTCTGTTCTTCTTTCGACATTTCTCTGAATTCCGGTATAAAAAATCCGACAACCTTCGCGCCAAATCCCATGCTCGTGTCTGTGGATTCGTCTCCCGGCTGAGCGGAAAATGCGAATATGATGCATCTCCATATTAATATGAGAATGAGAAAGATATAGAGATGTTTTTTGTTTTTTATTATCATTCTCTCTACCTGCAAAGACCGGTGATGGCCTTTACCACTTCCTCGATCGTCATATCAGAGCTGTCCACCAGGACGGCATCGTCTGCCTTTTTAAGCGGTGCGATTTCCCGGTTCATGTCGCGTGTGTCGCGTTCCTTGATATCTTTTGCAATCTCGTCATAGTCACATGCGATTCCTTTTTCCGTCAATTCTTTAAACCGCCGGTTTGCGCGGCATTCTACGCTTGCGGTCAGATAGACTTTCACGTCTGCATCCGGAAGGACATTGGTTCCGATATCCCTTCCGTCCATGACAACGTCTTTTTCTTTCGCCAGATTTCTCTGGAGATCCAGCAATTTGGCACGTACTTCCGGTACTGCAGAGCTCATGGATGCCATATTTCCTACCTCTTCTTCTCGAAGCATTGAAGTAATATTTTCGCCATTCAGATAAATCTGCTGTGCACCATCTTCATAACCGATGCTTACTTCGGCATCTTTGCAGGCTTCTATAATTTTCTCTGTTTCCTCCGGCTTAATACCCTTTTTTATGAAATGGATTGCCAGGCCGCGGTACATGGCGCCTGTATCTACGTAGATGTAGCCTTTCTCCTTTGCAACTAATTTTGCGATTGTACTTTTTCCGGCTCCTGCAGGGCCGTCAATGGCTATGTTGTATCCCATAATTTTTTCTCCTTATCGTTTATCAATTGTAATCCTCTTAGCATCATTTCCAAATACAAGAAATTCATTTTGCGGCAATTTAGACCATAATTTTGTAATATCAAAATCGCATTTGCACAACCTACTAGCCAAATTTGAGCAATTTTTAATATCACTCTTGAACTCCTTCTTCGTACTGCTTTTTGTTATTTCTTCGACAGAATTAATATTGCATGCATTTATCAATTCATCTTCCAGATTATTCACTTGCGGAATGCATATTACATCCTTAATACCTTTTTGTTTTTTCAGAAATGCCACATTATACTTTATGATTTCCATATTAGTTGTAACATCTGTATCGTAAACCAATACAACTATTGTACCTGGTTTAAGGGGACGTATTCTTGCAACTGTAAATCTGTTTTGTACAACATTAAATATATCTACCTTTCCGCTTTTGATACATCGCATATCCCTTTTGAGTGTCTCTAACAGGCTCTTTTCATCATCACCTTCTACATAGTAATGGTAAATCGCTTCTTTTTTCATTTGTACACCTCCTGCTTACAGGTCAACAATTTCATATAATCTATGTAATTCAGGAGCCGTACAAAACAAATCATTTTCCACTGCATTTTTCAACGAATCTGTATTCCGTTTTAAATACTGTTCTGCGCGAATACATTTAATTGGCATTTCTAATTCCTCAACATCTTTTTTCAAAAAGGTAAAAGAATGTTTTGGTAACTGCATATCTAATATATCTGTATTATGTGTTGTAAAGAATAACTGTTTTCTTCCAATCAACTTTTCTATCATAATAGATAAACATGCCTTTTCCACATCGCTGTTCACGTAAGAAAACAATTCGTCACAATAATATAAATAATGCTGGTTGCAAACCAACGATGCGATGATATAAGAAATATCAAGACCAGCTTTTGTACCACTTGATAATACCTCTCCATTTGCAATTTGTCCATCTTTAATGATCACTGAGCAGTGATCCATTTTTATCGCATAAGTATTATCAACTTCCTTGACTTTTATAACATCTTTGATAGCCGGATCTAACGTAATCAATATTTGTTTTAATATATATAAGTATTTCTCATTTTCTTCTATCGGTATATATGTTTTTGTCTTCCAAGCATCTTGTGGATAAGAAAAATACCAGCCACTTGTATCAATTTTATCATATGAAACTTCCTTACCATCGTATATATCCAATCTATTAGCACAGGTTTCATAATTTTCTTTGATACCTATAGGTGTACAGTACACTTTAATATCAACATCGTCTTCCTTATAATCTTCTTCAGATTTGGCACGTATCTGCATTTCAAATCTGTAAAGCAAGTTCAGATTTGTTACAAAATCAATTTTTAGAAAAGCAGGCATTTTTTTATTATCGATTTTGCTTAAAAATCTTTTATAAATTCCGTCTTCAAAATAATTTGTAAATGTCATTAGTAACTTTCCAAGAGACGTTTTCCCTGTTGCATTACCGCCCATAATAATATTTACTTTCTTATAGCGAAAATTCTGTCGGTCGTTTAAGTATTCTTCATCCACAGTTGAATCTACTATTTTTTTAGGATAAGACATATTCATATGAAAATTCTTAAAAGCATAAAGATTGTCTGCTTTTATATCCATTATTATCATAGCTTGTCCCCCTTTTCGTCTTTTGTTTATTTGTTCGTCTTTTGCGAAGTAATATTCTTTCATATATTATACCTCAATCCATAAAAATTTCAAGTCTATTTCATATATATTCCTTTTTCACTTTTTATAGAACGAGGAAAAGATCGAAGTTTTACATACTCCGATCTTTTAATATCATTTCATATTCTTACCAAATACTACTTCCCGCCGCATACCCGGTAGACCATGCAACTTGCAGGTTAAATCCTCCGGTCAGTGCATCCACATCGAGTACTTCTCCTGCGAA
This sequence comes from Bariatricus sp., assembly GCA_034176745.1. Taxonomy (GTDB): domain Bacteria; phylum Bacillota; class Clostridia; order Lachnospirales; family Lachnospiraceae; genus Allocoprococcus. The sequence continues at coordinate 3,138 of JAXFTO010000115.1, forward strand.
ATACAGTCCGCTTACGAGTTTGGATTCCATCGTGGAAGGATTGATTTCTTTTACTTTCACGCCTCCGCGGGTAATGATTGCTTCTTTGTAATCGCGAAGTCTGGTCAGTGTCATTTCAAAATGCTTGATCAGATACACAAATTTCTGGCGTTCTTCTCTTGAGATTACGTTCACTTTTTTCTCCGGGTCGATTCCGCTAAGTGCGACCATGACCGGAATGAGCTTTGCCGGGAACAGGGAGTTCACGGCATTTTTAAACTGCTTATTATGGTTTTCTTCAAATTCTCGCAGTACTCGCGTATCAAGTTGTTCTTCGGAAAGTGCCGGTTTCAGATCGATTACCAATTTCAGTTCTTTTCCTTTGCCCAGCATCTTCCCTACATAAGAACTGGCGCTGATGATGAGCGGGCCGCTGACACCGAAATGGGTGAACAGCATTTCTCCAAATTCCGAGAAGATTTCTTTCTTCCCGTTGTAGATAGTCGCCTGTACATTTCGCAGGGAAAGTCCCATCAGCTGTGGAACGAATTCTTCTTTTGTCTCAATCGGCACCAGTGAAGGAGCTGTATCGGTGATCGTATGGCCGAGACTTGCTGCAAACTCTAATCCATCTCCGGTCGACCCGGTCGTCTGGTAAGATAGTCCGCCGGTCGCAACGATGCAGGCATCCCCTTCTACTTTACTTCCGTCAGCAAGTACAAGGTGGGAAAATGATCCGTCCTTTGCAACTACATTTTTCACGGTTGTATATAAATGGATCTGAACACCCTCTTTCTTCATCTCTTTTTCC
>JAXFTO010000116.1:0-19020 GCA_034176745.1 Bariatricus sp.
ACAGATCATTTCACGGAATGCATCAATTCTGTTTCCTTCGAAGAACATATGCTCTGTACGGCAAAGTCCGATACCTTCTGCTCCAAGTTCACGAGCTTTCTTAGCATCTGCCGGTGTATCAGCATTTGTACGAACTTTCATAGTTCTGAACTTATCAGCCCATCCCATGATTCTTCCGAATTCACCTGCAATTGTAGCATCAACAGTCGGGATAAGTCCGTCATAGATATTACCTGTAGAACCATCAAGAGAGATGCAGTCTCCTTCATGGAATTCTTTGCCAGCTAATGTAAATTTCTTGTTTTCTTCATCCATTGTGATATCGCCACATCCGGATACACAGCAGGTTCCCATACCACGAGCAACTACTGCAGCGTGAGATGTCATACCACCACGAACTGTCAGAATACCCTGAGCAGATTTCATACCTGTGATATCTTCCGGTGATGTCTCAAGACGAACAAGAACAACTTTTTCTCCTCTTGCAGCCCATTCAACAGCGTCATCAGCTGTGAAGACAATCTTACCGCAAGCAGCTCCAGGAGATGCTCCAAGGGCTTTAGCCATCGGTGTAGCAGCTTTAAGTGCTGCAGCATCGAACTGCGGATGAAGAAGAGTATCCAGGTTACGTGGATCGATCATTGCTACTGCTTCTTCTTCTGTTCTCATACCTTCATCAACGAGATCACAAGCGATCTTCAATGCAGCCTGAGCTGTTCTCTTACCGTTACGTGTCTGAAGCATGTACAGTTTACCATGTTCAACAGTGAACTCCATGTCCTGCATATCTCTGTAATGTGTTTCCAGAGTCTTGCAAACTTCTTTGAACTGTTTGAAAGCTTCCGGGAATTTTTCTTCCATTTCTGAAATGTGCATTGGTGTACGAACACCGGCAACAACGTCTTCGCCCTGAGCGTTTGTAAGGAATTCTCCGAACAGACCGTTATTTCCTGTAGCCGGGTCACGAGTAAATGCAACACCTGTACCACAGTCATCACCCATGTTACCAAATGCCATCATCTGTACGTTAACAGCGGTTCCCCATGAATACGGGATATCGTTGTCACGACGATATACGTTAGCTCTCGGGTTGTCCCAAGAACGGAATACAGCTTTGATAGCTCCCATTAACTGTTCCTTCGGATCAGTCGGGAAATCAGCGCCGATTTTTTCTTTATATTCAGCTTTGAACTGATTTGCAAGTTCTTTCAAGTCGTCTGCTGTAAGTTCAACGTCCTGCTTAACGCCTCTGTCAGCTTTCATCTTATCGATCAGTTCTTCGAAGTATTTCTTACCTACTTCCATAACTACATCAGAATACATCTGGATAAATCTTCTGTAGCAATCCCATGCCCAACGAGCATTACCTGACTTTTCAGCAAGTACAGCAACTACTTCTTCGTTCAGACCAAGGTTCAGGATTGTATCCATCATACCCGGCATAGATGCTCTTGCACCAGAACGAACTGAAACAAGAAGAGGATTTTCTGTGTCACCGAATTTCTTTCCTGTAACACCTTCCATCTTTGTGATTGCTTCCATGATCTGTTCCATGATCTCATCATTGATCTGTCTTCCGTCTTCATAGTACTGTGTACAAGCTTCTGTTGTGATAGTGAAGCCCTGTGGCACCGGAAGTCCTAAAGCGGTCATTTCAGCAAGGTTAGCGCCTTTTCCACCAAGCAGGTTTCTCATGGTAGCATTACCTTCTGTAAACATGTAAACCCATTTTGTTGCCATTTTACTTTTCCTCCTCGTATATGATTGAAAAATAGATGTATATAAAACATGAAAAGCACGACTTTACAAATCGAATAAAGTCGCTGCCCCCCCTATCTTATAACCCCAATCGTGCGGTTTTCCGCATTAATATTGTAAAGGTTTTGGCAAAATTCGTCAAGCGTTTTTCCATATGTTGCTGCTATTCTTTACATATCAGTTCATCCACGCTCTATTCTGTTGATTCTGAATCCGCATTTTCAAGAATATACTCCAAAAACCTTTCTGCGCCTTCAGGATGCGGTGCATTTGCCATGGTCACCACATACACCTCTTCATAATCCACATCAAAGGTTTCCCTGATAAATCCGGTATTCTCAAAAATCATGCCGTCCGAAGTAAATCCGTCCTGTCCCGCATAATCTTCATAAATGTCCTTCGGGCAGATCAGCACGTCAACCGACTGGGCTCCGATCAGAGTCGTCAGCGCTATATTTGAATTGTAATCTTCACCGTTAGAACTCAAATTTGCGTTCACCGTTACAACATCATTGTCCTTTTCGGTTCCCATCCATTCTTTTACATCATTCTGAAAATCTTCTATTTGTTCCGCATCCATCCTGGCACCAAGCACCGTTACACTGACCAGTTCATTTTTCTGCATGCCCTGATACATCGTGAATCCCATGTATATCAGTATAATAACCGCCAGCGCACCTGCAAACCAGGCTTTGTAATAGGTCCATATGTAGTCTGCTTTTTCCAAAAGACTCATGGATTTTAATTTTTCTAATTCCAGCTGTCTTTTTTCTTTCTTTGTCATATCCGATTCATATTTATGCTCCATTTTTTCTTCTCCTGTTTTCATGTTTTGGGGCAAAAGCCTTTGCCCCCATGATGCTTACGGATTTCTTCGCGTTTCACGCTCCCGAAATCCTAAAAATATTTATAAGTATAGCATATTTTCTCTTGTTTTTGGTCTGCTCCATGTAGATTTCACAGACTTTTTATTTTTCCCCTTTCATCTCTCATTGCTTTTCTTTTCTATCTTCGGTATACTATACTTAGTAAATTTTGCATGAAGAAAAGAGGTATTTTAATGAACAGATTATTCAACATTGATAATCCGGTCATGCAGTTTCTCTCGAAAATGTTCGATCTTGTAGTGCTGAATCTGATTTTTATTCTGAGCTGCATTCCGTTTGTCACCATCGGTGCTTCCATCAGTGCACTTTATTATGTATGCCTGAAGATGCTTCGCGGTGAAGATCCCTATATCTGGAAGAATTTCTGGAAAGCGTTCCGGCAGAATTTTAAGCAGAGTACGATCATATGGCTTCTATTTCTTGTTTCTGTCACGATTCTTGGAATGGACTTTTACATTATCAATTCCCAGGATACCGTGCTGTTCGCTGTTATCCGCGTTGCACTTTGGATCTTATGTATTCTGCTGGCCTGTATTTTTATTTACGTTTTTCCAATCGTATCACACTTTGTGTGTTCGACAAAACAGGCTATAAAAAATGCCATGCTGATGACCGTCGGCCATCTCCCATACAGTATTCTTCTGCTTCTTCTTCACGGAGTGATTGCCTATCTTTGCATATGCTCTACCAGAACATTTGCTATGGTGATTGTGCTGAGTGGAATTTGTGGTTTTTCTGTCATTGCATTTACAGCGTGTATTATTTTCGACAGAATCTTTAAGAAATACGAACCCGAGACCGAGCCACAGCCGGAATATGATATGATGTAATAAATGAACTGTTTTTCTCCCCGCAATTTATACTCTTTGCGGGGAGCATGTTTTATAATTCTTTCTGTACCCGGCACGGTACGCCACAAGCTACTACATTTGCCGGGATATCTTTCGTCACAACACTTCCCGCTCCGATCGTCGTATTATCACCGATTGTAACTCCGAGAAGCACGATCACTCCCGCTCCTAACCAGACTCCGTTTCCAATGCGTACCGATTTGTTATACTGCATTCCCAGGCGGCGAAGGTCTGCATTCAGCGGATGTTCTGCCGTGGCTATCGTAACATTCGGTCCTATCATAACATCATCACCGATGATCACATCCGCATCATCCACTACAGTCAAGTTAAAAATTCCAATTTCACTTTTATCTTTCACTTCCATAATTGTTCCTTTCCAGTTAAGAAAAAAGCGGTTCCCGCAAAAGAGAACCGCTTTAAATCATTTCTTTAGCCTTTAATACCGGACTGTGCAACACCTTCGATGAACTGCTTCTGGAAAATGAAGAACAGTACGATGATCGGGATAACCGCCATAACGGCACCTGCCATCTGCATCGGATACTTGGTTGTGTACTGTCCCTGTAAAGTAGAAAGGGCAGGACCAAGTGTCATCATCTTCGGCGATGTATTTACGATCAACGGCCACATAAAGTCATTCCATGCAAACTTCGCTGTAAAGATTACCAGAGATACGATACCCGGTTTAATAAGCGGAAGCATGATCTTTCCAAAAATCTGGAAGCGGTTGCATCCGTCAAGGAGCGCTGCTTCTTCCAGTTCCTTCGGAAGAGACATGAAGAACTGTCTCAGAAGGAAGGTACCGAACGCACTAAAGAGGTTCGGGATAAAAAGTGCAGGAATCGTGTCCAGAAGACCCATCTTCTGGATAATCAGATACTGAGGAATCAGGAAAATCTGTCCCGGTACCATAAGTACTGATAAGATGATTACAAAAATGATATTCTTGAACGGGAATTCAATTCTTGCAAAGCCATATGCTGCCATAGAGCAGAATGCAACCTGTACAACTGTTGTAATCACCGTTGAAATAATTGTATTCAAGTAAACTCTCGCAAACGGGAGTGCTGATACAATCTGTGTATATGCATCAGTTAAAAATTCTTTCGGGAAGATTGTCGGAGGAATCTGCATTGCCTCACCGACACTCTTGAATGATGTAAGTACCATCCAGATGAATGGGAACACCATAATTCCAACTCCGGCCAAGAGAATCAGATGCACAAAGAAATGTCTGACGTTTGCTTTATTTTTCATCTTTCTTCTCCTTCCTAGTCGTAATTAACCCATTTCTTCTGCCCAATCAGCTGAATAACCGTAATTACCATAATGATTGCGAAGATAAAGATTGAAATTGCTGCCGCATATCCCTTGTATCCGTAATCGAAAGCTTTACGGTAGAACAGCATTACTACCGTCTGCGTAGATTCGTACGCCGGATTCGTCTTTCCGATCATCATGTAGATAACATCGAATGTCTGGAATCCACTGATGATGGAGGTAATCATAACGAAGAAGATTGTTGGTGACAGCATCGGGACCGTAATCTTGAAGAACTGAGCCAAAGGACCAGCTCCGTCAATTGCAGCCGCTTCATAATATGATTTTGAAATCCCCTGCATACCTGCAAGAAGAATGATCATATTATATCCGACCGTCATCCAGAGACCTACGATCATAATGCAATACAGCGCTGTCTTTGGATTTGTCAGCCATCCGTGGCCTTCTCCGCCAAGACTTCTGATTGCACTGTTAAGAATTCCCATTTGTTCGTTGTAGATCCATTTCCACACCATGGAAACTGCTGCTGCCATGGTTACAGACGGAAGGAAGTACAAAGTCCTGTAAATAGAAGTTCCTTTGATCTTGGAATTCATAAGTGCTGCAATGCAGATTGACAGGAACAATCCAACCGGTACAGTGATGACTACATATTTCAAAGTATTACCGAAGGTTCTCCATACCTCTTTATCCTGGAACATCTCAATGTAATTCTGAAGTCCGATAAAAGTTGATACATTAAATTTATTTACATCATTAAAACTGAACCATACGTTCTGAATAAAAGGCCAGATGTAGAACACCAGAAGTCCGATTGTAACCGGCGCAATAAATACATACGCCGCAAACCAGTCTTTTTTCTGGCGGCTCGTCGCCTTCTTCTTCGGCACGGCAGTTTTCACTTTACTACCAGCCATATCTTCACCTACTTCATCTACTATTTTGCAAGAAGAGCGTCTGCTTCTTCCTTAAGCTGTGCACATGCATCCGCAAGAGTCATTTCACCACTGTATGCCTGTTTCAGGTAGTTAGCTTCCATATCATAAAGTTCTGCTGCAACTTTGCAAACCGGAAGCGGATAAGCTTCAGCTGAATGGTTTGTGTATGCTGCAAGGTTGTACTGTGCATTTGCTTTTGCGAAGTATTCCTGAGCATCTGTTCTTGCGGAAATAACTACACCTGTTTCTCCCTGAATCTTCTGAGCTTCTGCGCTTCCAAGCCAGATAGCGAATTCGATAGCTGCTTCTTTGTTCTTGCTTCCTTCATATACAGCATATCCAAGACCGTTGATACAGTTGTCTTCTACACCGTTGAATGTCGGGATTTCTACACAGTCGATCTTATCAGCGATTGCATCGTTTCCTGCGTATTCCGGTACCATGTAAGAACCTGCAAAGTTCATAGCGAGCTGATTTCCTTCGAACATTGCATCTGCAGATGTCTCGGCAAGAGTAGCTGCGCTCGGTGAAAGTCCTTTGTCGATCAGATCGATCCAGCACTGGATACCTTCCATTGTCTTCGGATCTGTGTATCCTGTTTCTGTCTTGTCTTCATTTAAAATATATCCGCCGTTAGCGTATACTGTCTGATAGTACCATGTCTGGAAGTCAACCGGGCAGGCGAACGGATATACACCGTCATCAAGTCCTGCTGCCTGTAATTTTTCTGCCAAAGCAACTAGATCTTCGTAAGTCATATCATCTGTCGGGTAAGCAACACCTGCTTTGTCGAAGATTTCTTTGTTGTACCATAATGCGTTGGTATCGAAATCTTTCGGAACTGCATAGTTTACACCGTCACGAACATAGTTGTCAACCAGTGTAGCCGGGAAGCTGTCGTTAATGTCAGAAGCTGCGATTGCATCTGTCATATCAGCGAGGATTCCACCTTCTACATAAGAGTCAAGGTGAAGAACGTTCAGCCAGAATACGTCCGGAGCTTTTCCGCCTGTTGCTGCTGCTTCAAGCTTGGTCCAGTATTCTCCGCCTTTATACGGTGTAAGCTGGATCTCGATGCTTACGTCTTCATGCTCTTTTTCGTAGGCTTCTACCATAGCTTCCATAGCCGGTCTCTGGTTCTCATCCCAGATACCAAATGTTAATTCGGTCTTTCCGTTTGAACTGCTTCCGCCTTCTTCTTTGCTTCCGCCGCATCCTGCTAAAAGAGATACGCTCATAGTTGCTACCAGTCCAACTGCTGCCAGTCTTTTGAAATTCTTTTTCATAATTTTACACACTCCTTTTCTTTTAGGTTTATGATAGTTACCGTCTTGTCTGAACCTGGCCGTTCATACAAGACATTTATATGATGCTTCCCCTATCCTCGGGAAACCGCATATCTTAGCCGCGAAACGTATCCAGTTCCACTTTCTTTCCTCTCTGCAGTCTGGATTCTTCCGCCGCGAGAGCACAATAATGGCTTTCCATTGACTGCTCCAGTGATGTTACATACGGACTTTCTTCTTTTTCTCCACTTAAAACATCCAGGAACTCTTCTACCATCCTGTTATCTCCTCCGCCATGACCGGAGAAATCATCCGAAAGACTGTTTACATCAATGCTTTCTTCTGTAACTTCTTTGTCGAATCTGCGGATTACGATTTCATTTTTATCCAGTTCATTGCTGTCCATATTGACAACAAGTTCGCCTTTGGTACCCATGAATTTGGCGTATCTGGCAATCTCTGCCGAGAAACCGCACATTGTAAAACTCATTGTCGAACCGTCTGTCATATTCAGATTGACAACCTGATGATCGACTACATTATTATTGCAATGATATACACATCTGCCGTAACGTCCTTCTTTCAGTGCATCATAAAGCTTCTCTTTCGTAACCCCATCCGGCACCAGTACGTCAAGCGGCCAGTTTCTATTTCCCCTGTTGAATCCGGCATACTTTCCGTCGAGATAGATTGCTTCTGCATCGAATGGACAGTTTTCTTTTGCTTTGCAGCCGTCCAGACATCTTGCAGTGCAGCCTTCCGGGGCATTTTCTTCTTTAAACAGATACGTACTGCCATAGGAACTCAGTGATTCACACTTCTTTCCTGCAAGCCACAGATAAAGGTCCATATCGTGACAGCATTTCTGAAGGATCATCGGGCTGGTCTCATCTGAATTGGACCAGTTTCCTCTGACAAAGCTGTGTGCCATGTGGAACCATCCTACATTTTCCACTGCCATAATGGATACCACATCCCCGATCTTGCCGGCATCCAGAAGATCTTTTACTTTTCTGTAGATTGGTGTGTACCGAAGCACATGACATACCACAACTTTTCTGTCGCACTCGCGTGCAATCTTCACCAGCTTTCTGCATTCATCAAGATCCGGTGAAATCGGCTTCTCCAGAAGTAAATGGTAACCTTTCTGTAAAGCCGGAATCGCATGTCCCACATGCTGTCTGTCCTGTGTCGCAATAAACATGACATCGGCCAGTTTCTCTTCTTTCAGCATCTCCTCTGCGCTGGAAAAACATTTTTCCTCCAGAATGTCATACTCTTTTGCTGTGAGTCTGACCTTCTCCGGATCCACATCGGCAATTGCGACTATTTTCATCTTCTCCGGGAAAATCTTTGCAGCTTTAGCGTATACATCTCTTCCCCTGCTGCCAAGTCCCGCGATCGCAACCGTGACACATCTTCGCATTTTCATTCTCTCCTTTATATGTAATCGCAAGCTCTTTCTATGCAATCTCGTAAGTCTGCTTTCTGAAATCAACGGTTACCGTTGTTCCGTCAGCAAATGTCGTTCTCTGAACAGATGCATCCCCTTCTATCAGTTCATGACGAATCATTTCACATTTTGCTACTTTCTCGTGCAGATCACTTACCACTTGACTTCTTCTGATATCCTCTTCCAGTGTTGTCTTCACATCAGATTCAAAAGAACCGTCCGTATTCGGGTATGCACCTTCACGAATCAAGTACGGTGCTCCTCCATTTAACAGTGCATAAAGCATGTAATCTTCATCCTCGCTTACTCTGTCCATCATCCACGGTTCGATTACGCAGTCATGATAAACCAGGTTATAAAGCGGTACCGGAATTCCTTCCTTCGGTGTACCCGGTTTTCTCATCATGAAATCATACGGCGCATAATGACAGAATACCAGGCTTGGAATACTCCAGTCACTTACTTCTTCCGAACTTGGAAGAATGTTCTTGGAAAGCAGATATTCAAAGCAGCGATTTCTATAATCGTAGCAATCCCTTCTCGTCATTCTGTGATGTGGATCTGCACATTCATCTCCCTCATTGCAGGTAAACACATCCAGATATGCACAATCCATATGGATTCCATGTTCCTCAAGACTGCTGAAGTTTCTCTTTACATAATACGGTGCCTGTGTTGCACACAGATAGTTCTGTGGTCCGCCTGCCCATCTCTTATGTGCCGGTACAGTTCCGTCCGGAAGTCTGCATGCATAATGCTCATCATAGCTTGGGGCTGATAAATAATAATCACGATACTGATCATGAATTCCGAACATGTATCCCAATTCCTGCATCGTATCTGTGAGGGACTTCATAGCTTCCCATCCGCCGGCTTCGGTGCAGGCAGGTGTGTAATCCGGATGCTGGTTGTCATAACCGGGTTCAGCCCATCCGTCAAGATGCAAATATAATTTCTTCACCCCCATCTCATGGAGATCACGCATCTCTTTTTCTCTCTGTGCAAACGGAACCACACGGTTATTCTTCTCCGGATCTGCCGGATCAAAGAAATCGGAATTTTCCTGTACAGCAGTTTTGATTCCCTTATGTACAAATGCGCATCCGATCAGGTCGTCTACCGATGGATTCTTAGCAGCCTTTTCCTCAAGAGTCTTTAATCTTCCTTGTTCCTTCACATAAGTTCTGTAAACCTTGCAAAGACCATTGTAATCGCAGTCATTCAAGAAACTGTATCTCATGATTCTGCGATAGTCCATCTTACCAAGGCTTGGTTCAAACCAGGTACCCACATGAGTGTACGGCCCTCCTGCCGGATGTTCTGCATAGTATCCCGCATTCCACGGTGTCACGCAGATGGCAATGTAACCAGCACGGTCACGAACCTGTCCGTACCATGGCATGTATCCGCCGGCGGTTCCAAAAAATCCATCAAATGGAATCGGTGCCATTTCTGTCTCCCAGTTGTTCGGCACCAAAAGTCCCTGCTGATGGTTCAGAAGTGTGTACCACTTCTCGTTCTTCTCGTCGAACTCCATCTCGCCCGGCCAGTAAATCTTGCGAACGGTAAGACCTTCTTCACAGAGCGGAATCCATTCAAAGAACACATCTCCACTGCATGCTTCAATCCACACGATCGTGTCAAAAGCAAAAGCCACTTTCTTTCCAGCCACTTCAAAGCCCTCGTAATGATTCCGGATTCCTTCCCCAACTCCGGATGTCATGACATCGCGGCTAATAGAAAGCGCATCTTCGAAATACAGAGTTCCTTCTTCACATTCCAGTCTGGAACGAAAAGCTTCTCTGAATTTCCATGTCACAGAATCTTTGGAAATTGTGACATGTCCACTCTCATTCACTTGAATCTCCAGATTGTTTACTTTTACGCTTGTCATAATGTTCCTTTCCTTTGGCAATTATGCCTATATTCATCTTTTCTATTGTTTTATTATAATTTATTTTGCACAACCACGCTTACACAATCGTCTATCCTTATTGTCATATTGTCCTTAATATAGTAAAATAGTGCCCAAAGAAATGAATTTTGCAAGCAGGGAGATGGTAAAAATGACTTATATCAAGACAAAGCTGCATCGTGAAATTGTAATAGATTCTATCATAACCATGCATTATTTTGAATATATGAAAGATTTTGTATTCAGAGGAGAATCTCATGATTTCTGGGAATTCTTATATGTAGATAAAGGGACCGTATCCGTAAGGTCCGATGACAGGTGGGTAACACTTAACACAGGAGATATTATTTTCCATAAACCAAATGAATTTCATGCCATTAAATCCATCGGGAAAACTTCCCCGAATCTGGTGGCCGTTTCCTTCATCAGTGATTCCAAGGCCATGCATCATTTTGAAAATTTAAACTGTACACTTGGCAGAAATGAACGTTTCCTGATTTCACAAATAATCGTGGAAGCGAAAAACACCTTTTCAACACCGATCCATATTCCTTCGGTGGAACAGGTTCTGCTTCGCGACGAGACTCCGTTTGCGTCTCAACAATTGATTCTGCTTTATTTGGAACTTTTTTTGATTACTATTTATAGAAAACACCAGAGTATTTCCTCATTGGAAATCCCGAAAGAGAATCTCAAACCTTCCCGGCATTTCCAGCTAGAAACAACCAGTTCTGAATCCTTTGAAACATCGGATGAAAAGGATTCCGGTAAAAGCACGCTCTTTGATCACATTATACAATATTTGGAATTCCACATCTGTGAATCCCTTTCCGTTCCGCAGATCTGCAGCGCATTTTCCGTCAGCCGCTCTGCTCTGCAGGCATTATTCCACGAAAAGCTTGACTGCGGCGTGATCGAGCATTTTAATAAGATGAAAATAGACCGTGCAAAAGACATTATCCGCGACGGAAACATGAACCTGACCGAGATTGCTTACTATCTGTCTTATAGTTCACTACCATATTTTTCTAAGCAATTTAAAAAAGAAACCGGGATGTCTCCGCTGCAGTATTCAAATTCCGTGAAGGGGATTACGGAAGCGTTTACAAAGTCAGAGAAAAAAGAAAAGAAAACAGAATAGGGGCAATATGCCCCTTTCCAACAAATTATTCCATAACTATCATCTCGTATTGTTCTTTAGCCTCCTGCACCAATCGTTCAATTTTGTCGTTCAATAATAAATTCTCATCCTCTGCAAATAAGTTCTTTACTATTATGTCATTTGCTTTCCAATACAAATTTCTATCGGCAGTATTAACAAAAAAGCTTCCATCCAATTCTCGAAAACTTTTCATGAACTCTTCTTGTGCTTTTTCATCATAAACCTGATTTGCATCAAAAAAATATTTCCAAGATGATTCCTGCACTGGCACACCTCTGGCGGCACCATTTTTCCAAAATTCTTTTTTATTATCTTGTTCCTCCCCACCGTCCAAAAACAACATCAAAAATTCATATGCTTCTTTTTTGTATTCGCTGCCCATACCTACAGCACCGTAAGCCTGCACGGATGCCATTCTTCTTCCTTCCAGATTTGGAACAGTCTGACAGATAAATGACTCTCCATTTTTTGCCCATTCCAGATTCACGCCCGGAATCCAGTTCAGTTCACCAAACACCTCTTCTTCGCCATAGTGTTCCCAGATATCCTTTGTCACCTTTTGATAAACCGGATAATACTGTTTGAAAAAATTCTCCCAAATTTCAGGCTCAAACATCACTTTCTGATGTTCATATTCCAAAGATGGCTGCTGCCATCTTACACATATGAGTTCCATCGTACCAAACAGAATTTTCTCAGCCCACAGAAGATTCTTTTCACTTTCCAATTCTTCCATCCATTCACTTAAAGTTTCCCCTTGAAATTCTCTACTCTCTTCTCCAAGATACACATAATAAATGCAGGAAAGAGGAAGTACATACTGACGGTTCTCATATTTTCCGGCTTCCAAAAGCGGTAAATGATACTGATGATTCTTCCAATATACATCCTTTTCCATATAAGGATCCAGCGCAGTAAATGTCCCGTTTTCTATCGCCTTATAATTCCAGACTTATCCAGCGATTTCCTTGCTTTATTTCTTCGCATGCTTCAATCGCATTATCCAGCAGGTTACAGAACAATGCACATATTTCTGATTCCTTAAGTGGAAGCAGAAAATCTCTGTCGATATTATATGTTACCAGGATTTCTTTTTCTTCTGCCTCTAATCGCTTCTGATTCAATATCAGATTCAACATTTGCATCTGTGTCCATACCGTTTTTTCCAATTTAAGATACGGTTCTCTGATTTCATCCAAATACTTTCTTATTTTTTCAATATCAGCATCATCTGTATACTCGCGCAGAATCTGCAGATGATGTTTCATATCATGTATTTGAATTCTGCACTCATTCATGATCTCACTAAGCTGTTTATAATTATCCTCCAACATCTTTTCTTTAATCAGAACAGTAGCATTTTCTTTCACCACAAATATATTTTTTATAAAAATTGTTCCTAAAAAAAGAATCAAAATAATGACCATCAAAAAGGTAGCAATCATCCCTTTTGTTTGAACGATGGACGGCTTACTCATCATTTCCCAAAATAATGCCTATTTTATAAATCGTTACCGGAAAAAATACTTTACTGGCAAACATCCTCTCAAAATGCTGTAACACCAGAAAGGCGATTAAATAGTCTAAAAGTGACAATACCGCAAAATATGCACACACGATGATACTGGCATTCAACTTCTGCTTCGGTAAAATAAAAAACAAGGAAAGTACAACAATTCTTTCAAGATAAAACATTTTAAGAGCAGCCATTTGGACTGCTCTTAGTTTCTACCTTTAGTTATCACTTGGTTTCACATCCCTTATAAGGCCCTCCTGATCATATTGAAAATAAATCTTTTCTTCCTTCTCTGTCGCGCCATCGAGATATTTTATAAGTACTGTTTCAGAAGTATCTGTTTTATTCACTAATTCTATTTCCTTAACGGATATTTCTTTATTTTCCAATGCTGCATCAGTTAAATACTGAAGACCATAAGTGGAAATAAAATACTCCAATCTTCCTTCTTCAAAATATTTTCCCACAAGCACTTCCCAGTTATCCTCTATTTTTTTATTCTCTGCAGCATTTCCTTCATCCTGACCTTCTCCTATGACCGTGACAGCATCAGGATCATAAAGTTCCGGATTCGGTGCAGTGAACATTGCTTTTACCACACCCTCGGCAGCATCGCTTACTTTATCGTCTTTAGCCGAACATCCTGATAGCAAAAGAATCATGGATAATGTTATAATTATATTCGTAATTCGTTTCCGCAAGACTTCCACCTCCATTCTCAATAATAATACAAGTGCACAAGATATTCAACCAAATTCATTTGTATACATAACTACGCCTGTTCCCTTGGGATCCATATAATGCTTTCAATTAGATGAGTCTGAGCATGCCACAACATATCTTGGTTCAACTACATTATTTCTTCTTGAAATGCAACTCCAATCACACTAGGTTCTGCAGCCATTGCTGACGAACTCTCCATAAATGAAACTATTGAAATTCCAAAAATCATTATTATTTTCTTCATCCATCTACTCCATTCAGTATTTAAGAATATCGATATTCCTTCTATCACGACTATACAAGCTTTTATCAATATTATCAACTACCTGTCCTCAAACGGTTCTATATTATCCTCAAACGGTTGGTTACACAATTTCACAATATAATTTAAGCTCCAAGGGATTGCTCCCTTGAAGCCCCAAATCTTACTCATTTACATGAATTTTCTCTATCTCACATTCATGCTTCTTGTCTTTTAAATTATAATTAATTCCCACAAGCAGGACATCCCCAATGTAATCTTTCACGGTTTCCAAATACTTTCTTTCCTTAATCTGATTGATTGCACCTTTCGCTGTTTTATCCCATTTCAGTTCTACAAGAAGCGCCGGTTTGTTCACTTGCTTCCGTGGCAAAAATACAATATCCGCAAATCCTTTACCAGCCGGCATCTCTCTGATCAAAACATAATCTTTCTGTGCAACGTAATAAGCGATTGTAATAATACAGCTAAGAGAATTCTCATTATTATAAGATAATACTGATACATTTGCCGAATGAATCTCATCAATCCTGTCCGCTACCGTTTTTGCATCACCTTTCAATGTAGCTTCTATTAATGCTTCCGATGAAGCAAGTGCCTTTGAAATTCCTTCCCATCCGCTATATTCAACTGCATTCTTAAATTCATCAGCCACTTCTTGATTTGGTATATACACTTCTTTTTTGTCAGAATCATATGCAAGATATCCAAGATGCACCAGTAACGTCAATGCATCATCTTTTGTTTTAATATTAGCCATATCATTCTGGAAAGTCCTTGTATTAATCCTGCATCTTTCTCCACCCAGCATCAGAATAATGGCATCTTTTAATCCATCTTCATTCAGCCCGATGTAAAACTTTAAGGATTCATATGTCTCGGTCTCAGTCCAATAATCAGCAAATTCTTCATTACTGATTGCCTGGATCACAGAATTGGGGCTGTATACAGATTGAACTCTGCTGAAAGAATACCCATCATACCACTTTTTCGCCTCATCAAAATTCATGTGATACTCTTCACAAAGCTTCTTTACTTCATTCTCTGTAAATCCAACATATTCGGCCAGCTTTTTAGGCTGCAACATCGTATACTCTCTGAAATCTGTAAGTGCAGACTGTGTTCCATATTTCTTAATCGGTAAAATTCCGGTCATATAGGCTGCTTCTATCATTTTGTCGGTAATGCTGCTTTTAAACATTCCTCTTAATAACTGCAGATATTCTTTTTGTAACTCTGTATTCTCTTTTGCTTCACGAAACAGGGCATCCCATTCATCTATAATTACAATAAATTTCCGTCCTGTTATTGCCGCAACTTTTGCAAGCATCACAGGCAAGGACTCTTCTTTTTCAGCCAGAGGATACGTATCACACAGCTCTCTGATCACTTGCTTCTGCAAATATTCCACCGTTTTCTCAACATTTCCCACCGTGGAAATAAACCAGGTTATATCAAGATAAATCACATCATACCGATTCAAATATTTACCAAACTCCGGATCACTCGCAATTTTCAAATCAGAAAACAATTCTTTTGAATCACAGCTTTTGTCATAGTAAGCGCACAGCATCTGCGTAGCAAAAGATTTTCCAAACCTTCTTGGTCTGCTTACACAAGTCAATTTATCTTTTGTACCAAGTGTACCATTTATAAATGAAATCAATTCGGATTTATCAACATAAAGTCCTTTTCTTATTGACGCAAATCCTTCATTTCCAATATTCAGATACATCCCCATGCTGCCTGCACCTTCTTTCTTCATCTTTAAGATTTTTGTTATTCGATATCTATATTATAGGAATTTTTTTAAACAGTGTAAAGACTTATTTGAGGGCGTGGCAAATGCCACGACCATAGCCCTTTGGCACACTATCCTATAATCCCAACTTAAAAAAGCAACCCGACAAGATAAATTCTTATCCTACCAAGTTGCTTAATATCTAATATCCTCAGTCGCCTGTTCCAGCCCTCATACAACCTACACTTGTGCCCCGCAATAGGAATCCAGGGTGTTATTGTGCACTACATATTCTTCAGGAAAGCTCTATATCCTTTTACTGCCTCATATACATCAGCTTTGCTGCTGACTTCATACGGTGCATGCATAGAAAGTACAGCAACACCACTGTCGATGACTTCCATACCGTACTGTGCCATGATGTAAGCGATTGTTCCGCCTCCGCCCACATCAACTTTACCGAGTTCCGCAAACTGATAAGTAACTTCTGCATCATCCATCACTTTACGGATTCTTGCAAGGTATTCTGCATTTGCATCGTTAGAACCGCTCTTTCCACGGCTTCCTGTAAATTTGTTAAATGCAAGTCCTTTTGTGAAGAAAGCAGCGCTGCGTTTCTCAAATGCTTCTGCAAACATCGGATCATAAGCTGCACTTACATCAGATGAAAGCATTCTGGAATTAGCCAGTGCACGGCGCACTTTCAGTTCGGATTCACCTTCTGTCAGTGCAACGAGCTCTGCAACAACATTTTCAAAGAAGCGGGAATGCATACCGGTTGCTCCAACGCTTCCGATTTCTTCCTTATCTACAAGCAGACAACATCCTGTACGTGATGCCATCTCAACATCAAGCATTGCAAAAAGAGATGTGAATGCACACACTCTGTCATCCTGCCCATAAGCAAGGATCATACTGCGGTCAAATCCGAGGTCTCTTGCCTTTCCTGCAGGAACAATCTCAAGCTCTGCAGATGCAAAATCTTTTTCTGAAATGCCATAATTCTCTTCAAGAATCTTAAGCACATTCGCTTTGATGGCATCTTTTTCTTCTTTTTCCAGGTCTTCTGCCTGCTCGATCGGACGATTTCCGATCAGAAGATCCAGTTTCTCACCTTCAATCACTGTACCTGCCTTTTTCTCCAGCTGCTGTGCTGAAAGATGTACCAGAAGATCTGTGATCACGAATACCGGATCACTTTCCTTCTCACCGATGCTAATATTTACTACAGAACCATCCGTCTTTGCAACAACACCATGAAGTGCCATCGGTCCTGTTACCCACTGATATTTCTTAATTCCACCATAATAATGCGTATCAAGATAAGCCAGTCCTTCGCTCTCATAAAGCGGATTCTGCTTTACGTCGATACGAGGTGAATCGATATGAGCCCCCAAAATATTCATACCGTTCGAAATCGGCTCTTCTCCTATACGGAACATTGCGATCATCTTTTCCATGCATACTGCATAGACTTTATCACCTGCCTTAAGCGGTGCTCCTTCTTTCAGGACTTCATTCACATCGCGATACCCAGCTTCTTTTGCCATCGCTACTGCCAGAGTGACACATTCACGCTCTGTCTTGCCTTTGTCAAGGCAGTCCTTGTATTTCTCACTAATCTCATGAAGCTCTTTTTGCTGCTCCTCGCTATAAGAATTCCACAGATTCTTTTCTTCCATTTTACTTTCTACCTCTCTTTCTGAAATTGCATCAACACTTCCCTGTGTCTGATACATTACCTGAAATTAACTGTGCTTTATAGCCACCACAAACAGTATACGCATCTTGCCCGGAGAAATCAAGATGATTTCGCAAGCAATTCTTCCAGCATCTGACACATCGTTTTTTCTGTAACCGGATGGCGTTTATAAGGTGCAATTTCAGCCATCGGCTCGAGCACAAAAGTCCGGTTATGCATATCTGCGTGAGGTACACACAGATCATCATCCTCAATGATTTCATTATCATAGAGAAGAATATCAAGATCCAGCGTCCTTGGTCCCCAGTGGATCTTCCGCTCTCTTCCGGCCTCCCTTTCCAATTTATGAAGTACATCCAGCAATTCGTGCGGCGTAAGACGCGTCTCTATTTTCACTGCCCCATTCAAGAATTCATCCTGCGCAACTCCTCCATATGGCTCTGTTACAATGAGACTGGATACTTTCATAACTCTGCAGCCTTTTGTATTTGCAAGACCAACTAGCGCTGTTTCTATATAGCGTTTCTTATCTCCCATATTCGATCCAACTGCCACATACGCTTCGTGCCATTTTCTGCTGATCTGTATTGAAGCAGTGTCCAGCGGAAGTCCGATAGGTGCCCACGGCTTCTTAATCTCCAGATCTGCCTGACGAATTCTGGCATCCGATTCAAGAATTGTCTCAGCCAGATTCTCCGCTGCGGCTTCGATCAGTTTAAATGTATTTTTTTCCATCTGCTCTTTGATCAAATGGCAAATCGTTCCATAATTCACGGAGTCCTCAAGAGAATCCGTAAGCCCTGCCTTTCGTGTATCTAAATGTAATGCACAGCTTACAAGAAATTTCTGGCCAAGTCTTGTCTCTTCCGGATATACCCCATGATTTGCAAATATCTCCAGATTTTCTATTTTAATCTTATCCATTTATCTTCCCTATTCTTTCCGGCAAATTCATATCTTACTTCAAATACAGCTCTACGGACGTTTCAAAATAGCTTCCGTCATCTTGATTGCCCTACGATTCTTTTCGGCATCATGCACACGAACAAATCCATATCCGCTCTGTACCGCCATCACGGTCGTCACAAGTGTTCCTTCCTCACGCTC
The DNA here is from genome assembly GCA_034176745.1 of Bariatricus sp. Lineage (GTDB taxonomy): Bacteria > Bacillota > Clostridia > Lachnospirales > Lachnospiraceae > Allocoprococcus. The sequence goes on from JAXFTO010000116.1 coordinate 18,586, forward strand.
CGTAACCGGAAGATCCAACGTCAGCCCAATCATCGATTTTCTGGATGTACCAAGGAGCATCGGATATCCAAGCTCATTGAATTTTTCCAAATACTTCATTACGTCCAGATTCATTTCATAGGTTTTCCCGAACCCAACACCCGGATCCAGCATGATTTTCTCATCAGCAATTCCAGCCGCCTTTGCCGTATCAATACATTTTTGCAGGTCTTTCATCATATCCTCGATAAAATTATCGTAAACCGCCTCATTCCGGTTATGCATAAGACAGCATGCCACGTCATACTTTTTCACAAGTGGTGCCATCTTTTCGTCATAAAGAAATCCCCAGATATCATTTACCATATCTGCGCCTGCCCGAATTGCCGCTTCTGCCACCCGGCTTTTATATGTGTCGATCGATACCGGCACATCAAAATTCTTCTTTACCGCTTC
>JAXFTO010000117.1:0-7912 GCA_034176745.1 Bariatricus sp.
GAATTGTCACTGTCAGAACGGATCTATGAATGTGGGTGCGGGAATCGGATGGATCGGGATGTGAATGCAGCGATCAATATCCGTGAAGAAGGAAAAAGAATTTTATGCGCATAACTGCGCCTGAAATATGCCCGTAACCGGTCAGAAAAGAACCGCGGGGCACGCGGGGATAGCTTATTGATACTTAGCCCTATCGGGCTATTGAGTAAGAAGCCCCTACTTCAAAGCTTTAGGGCTTAAGTAGTGGGAGCGTGTCACTCACAGAAATATGATTATTGTTGCTACATCTCTTTGCGTTGGTGTAGGTGTAACACAAGTTGAAGGGTTCTTCTCAGGGTTACCGGCAATTTTCGGTGAAATCTTTGGATCAAATATGGTAGCAGGTGTATTTGTTATCGCACTTATTTTAAGCTGGGTATTACCAAAAGACATGGAAATAGGAAATGAGTAATTAGAAAAGAAGAAAAATTCCTTGAATAACCGGAAAGAGTATGATAAAATATCAATGGTTTATCCATCAGGAGGTGTGAGTAATGGAAATTTTGAAAACGGTTCTTTTAATTCTTTTTGCAATAGACTGTGTCGCATTGACAACAATCGTATTACTTCAGGAAGGCAAGTCAGCAGGTCTCGGTACGATCGCAGGAGCAGCGGATACATACTGGGGACAGCATAAGGGACGTTCGATGGAAGGAGCACTTGTTAAATCTACCAAGTTTCTTGCAGTTCTTTTTATCGTACTTGCAGCAGTTTTGAATCTGAAAGTATTTGCTTAACGAATGAATGGTTGAAAATGAGGAACACTCTATAGTAATTATAGGGTGTTCTTTTTTCGATATAGAGAGCCGTGGAATAACATTTGGAGAAGAGGAAAATGGACGATATATTTGAGAAGCGAAAGAAAATTATATACGAATTTATCTGTGATGAATTCTATGTACCTATGAAACTAAAAGAGCTTGCCATGCTGCTTCAGGTCCCGAGAGATCAGAGGGACGAACTGAAAGCGGTCATGGATTCCCTGGAGGCGGAAGGAAAGGTACATGTCACACAAAAAGGGAAATACATTAAAGGGGAAGCAAAGCATCTGCGCGGAATTTTCCAGGCAAATGCAAGAGGATTTGGTTTTGTAATGATAGAAGGCGAGCCTGAAGATATTTTCATCGGTGAAGAGGATATGGGCGGAGCCATGCAGGGCGATGAAGTAGAGGTCGTCATTACCAAGGCATCTGCCGGAAAGAGAAGAGAAGGGAAGATCCTGAAGATTGTGAATCGTGGAACCCAAAGACTGGTGGGGTATTATCAGAGTCGCAAGAATTTTGGATTTGTAGTGCCGGATAATGAGAGATTCCTGCAGGACATTTTCGTGCCGGCGGAAAAGTCAAAAGGAGCAGTGACAGGACATAAGGTTGTCGTAGAACTGACTTCTTATGGCGGGGACGGAAAAAAGCCGGAAGGGAAGATTGTGGAGATCCTTGGGCATGCGAATGATCCGGGAGTTGATATCCTTTCTATTGTAAAGGCTTATGATCTTCCGGTGGAATTTCCGGAGAAGGTACTGAATCAGGCTGAGCGTGTGGCACAGCCGGTGAGCAGCGCAGACATGGCAGGACGAAAGGACATCCGTACCTGGCAGACGGTTACGATTGACGGGGAAGATGCGAAAGACTTGGACGATGCGATTACGCTCACGAAAGAAGGGGACAAGTATATTCTGGGGGTACACATTGCGGATGTGACTAATTATGTGCAGGAGAACAGCGCGCTGGATCGTGAGGCTTTGAAAAGGGGAACCAGTGTATATCTTGCAGACCGCGTGATCCCGATGCTGCCTCACGTGCTTTCGAACGGAATGTGTTCCCTGAATGCTGGAGAAGACAGACTGGCACTCAGCTGTATCATGACAGTTGACGGAAAAGGAAATGTAGTAGATCATCAGATTGCTGAGACTGTAGTCAATGTAAATGAACGAATGAGCTACACCAGTGTGAAGAAGATTCTGGAAGAACACGATGAGGAAGAATGTACGCGATATCGGGAACTGATTCCGATGTTTGAGCTTATGAAAGAGCTTTCTGAAATTTTGAGAAACAGGAGACATAAACGAGGAGCTATCGATTTTGATTTTCCTGAATCGAAAATGGTACTTGATGAAGACGGAACACCGCTGGAAATCAAGGCATATGACAGAAATGTTGCGACAAAGATCATCGAAGATTTCATGCTGCTTGCGAATGAGACGGTAGCAGAAGAATATTTCTGGCAGGAGATTCCATTTGTATACAGAGTTCACGAAGCTCCGGATGAAGAAAAAATGAAAAAACTGATCACATTTATCCAGAACTTCGGATACACGATGCATGTGCCGAAAGGGCAGGAGATTCGCCCTAAAGAGGTACAGAAACTTCTGGATAAGATCGAGGGAAGTCAGGAAGAAGCAATGATTTCCAGGCTGACACTTCGCTCCATGAAGCAGGCGAAATATTCGCCGGACAATGATGGACATTTCGGACTTGCGACCCAATACTATACACATTTTACATCACCGATCAGACGTTATCCCGATCTGCAGATCCACCGGATCATTAAGGACAATCTGCGGGGAAGAATGAATGAGAGCCGCAGAGCCCACTATGCAAAGATTCTGACGGAAGTAACGATGCAGGCCAGTAGTCTGGAGCGCCGTGCGGATGAGGCAGAACGGGAGACGGTGAAACTGAAAAAGGTTCAGTATATGAAGAAATTCTACGGGGATGAATTTGAAGGCGTCATTTCAGGAATTACGAAATGGGGACTTTATGTGGAACTTCCGAATACAGTGGAAGGTCTGGTTCATGTTGCAAATATGGCGGATGACCATTATGATTATGATGAGACACATTTTCAGATGGTCGGAGCCCATAGAGGGAAAATATATAAGCTCGGCCAGAAGGTGAAAGTGCGTGTAACTGGTTGTGATACGATCGCAAGAACGATCGATTTTGAATTGGTATAAGGAGAAAAATCATGGCAAAAACCCAGGGCAAATTGATTGCAAATAATAAAAAAGCATATCATGACTATTTTATACTCGATACCTATGAAGCGGGAATTGCCCTCGCAGGTACGGAGGTAAAGTCTCTTCGCATGGGAAAATGCAGTATTAAAGAAGCATTTATCCGGATTGAAAATGGAGAAATGTTTATCTATGGAATGCATATCAGCCCGTATGAGAAGGGGAACATTTTCAATAAAGATCCGCTCAGAATAAGAAAGCTTTTGCTTCATAAGAGTGAGATCAACAAACTTCTTGGGAAGATTAAAGAAAAAGGAATGGCAATCGTGCCACTCAGAGTGTACTTCAGCGGCAGCCTTGTGAAAGTAGAAATCGGACTTGCGAAAGGTAAGAAATTATACGATAAACGAGATGATATTGCGAAGAAGGACCAGAAAAGGGAAGCAGAGCGAGAGTTCAAGGTACGGAATTTCGGCTAATGCTTTTCGAGGTTGGCTCTGAACTGTTATGAAAATTTGATAATCGGGAGGAAGAAAAAGTGGTACCACGGACAAAAGAAGATTTAAATAAAATGGTGACCCAGCAGACACTGGAGACATATGAGGAGCTGGCGCCTCAGCTTGTACAGCTGATTGATATGACAAAGAATCGTGGCGATCTTACGGACGCTGAGAAATGGGATGAGATCGCGCTTCATATGATGGGGTATGTCAAATCCTGCACGAATGAGATCATGGTGGAAGTACTTGCGGAGATTTTGGGACTGGATTAAAACTGTACATATAAAAATAATAAAAATTGTGTATTTCTAAAAAGACAGTTAAGCAGTAATATAAGTCTATCCTTAAGGAACAGTAAAACATGGAACAAAAAAGGAAAGGATGAGACGTTATATGAGACAGAAAAATAATACCGTAATGAAGATTGCGCAGACAGCTCTTCTGGCAGCGCTTTGCTATGTATCTTTTACATTTTTACAGATTAAGATCCCGATGCCGGGAGGAGATGCAACCTCTCTTCACATTGGAAATGTATTCTGCGTACTGGGAGCCCTGCTTCTTGGAGGAGTGTACGGAGGACTTGCAGGAGCGATCGGAATGTCAATTGCCGATATCATGGATCCGGTTTACATCACCGTTGCACCGAAGACATTTGTTTTAAAATTCTGCATCGGCCTGATCGTGGGACTTGTTGCACACAAAGTAGCAAAGATTAACGAAAGTACAGATAAGAAATATGTTTTCAAATGGAGCGTGATCGCATCCGTAGCAGGACTTGCATTTAATGTAATTGCAGATCCGCTTGTAGGATATTTCTACAAACAGTACATTCTCGGACAGCCGCAGGAAATGGCATCTGTACTTGCCAAATGGAGCACAATGACAACATTTGTCAATGCAGTTGTTTCTACAATTCTTGTAGCAGTGATCTACAATGCACTTCGTCCGGTGCTTCTTAAGAGCGGACTTCTGATAACAAAAGAAGATTAAGAAAGTAATAAAAAAGACCTCCCACCCTTGACAGAGCGGAAGGTCTTTGCTTATAATAATAGTCACGTTGGAAGATTTCCGACCGCTGCATATCATAAGAACAGAGGATATGCAGACTGATAAACCAGGGCTTGTACTGGTTTCGACGGGGGCTTGGAAGTTGGAGAAGCCATCCGCGGGACGGGACCGCGCAGTAAACCGTACTTTAAAATTAAACGCAAACGATAATTACGCGTTAGCTGCCTAGTTTGCAGCAGTCGGCCTTGAGTCGCTCATCGCTTAAGTAACCGGCTTCGACCAGATGAGGCACTTCGTCTCCGAAGCTTTGAGGGGATGGAAGATTTTATGAAGCTACTAAGTCCGGCAGCCTGTCATTAGGCGTCCGGAGGAGGGAATGTCAAAGTAATGACTGTGATGGGAGATGCTCTGATGGATGAGCTTTCGGACAGGGGTTCGATTCCCCTCAGGTCCATACCTAGAACGCCGTTTTTACGGCGTTTTTCTTTTACGCCGAGGCGTACTTGAAATTATTGTATATATTCTGGCGTGCAGATATCATTATGGAGAGAAATAAGGAGCAACGCAAATGAACACCAAAGATTTTAATGTATTTATAACGGTTGCCAAAACCGGACATCTTACAAAAGCATCAAAGCTTCTCTATATGACGCCCCAGGGAATCAGCAAAGTGATCAAAAACCTGGAAAGTGAATGTGATTGTGAGTTATTTCTTAGAACGCCTAATGGAATGGTACTATCAGAAAGCGGCGAACGTTTCCTGGAATATGCCAGAAAATCACAGAAAGAGTATTATGACATGCGTAATGAACTCCTTAGGATCAAGCAGAAAGAGCACGGAGTGGTCGATCTTCTTTCCGCATTCGGCATCGTGCGTCTGGTAACACCGGAGTGTATTCTTGATTTTAAGAAGAAATATCCTGAGATTGAATTCCACAGTAGAGAGTGTCCGGACAAACAGGTAGAGCGATGGTTTCTGGCAGGAGAGGGAAATGTTGCATTTTCACTTGCACCATGCGATGAAGAATTATACGATGTGTCCGAGCTGTCTTCATTTCAGATTAAACTCCTTGTGAATAAAAATCATCCTCTTGCCACAAGTGATTCTGTTACGATACAGGATTTGGAAGGGGAGCCGCTTTATATAGAAAGCAGAGAGTTTAAAATCTATGATCTGATCGTGAATAAATGCCGCGCGGCGGGATTTGAACCGAATATTATGTTTGAAACCAGCGGATTTAGTCTGTGCCACAAGATGGTCCGGGAAAATAAAGGGATCTCCGTTACGGTGGATTTTATTTCCGATGATATGGGGCATGATAATCTGGTTCTGGTTCCTTTCTCGGACGGGGACTACAGGTGGAAAATCTGTATGCTTACGAGGAAGAATGGAACCGTGGGAAACGGAGTGGATCTTTTTCAAAAACATGTGAAAGAATGGATGGATAAAATACAGGACGGAGATATCAATAGATAGTTGAACAGAGGGAACAAAGAGTTGAACAACCCCTGGGAATTCTACTTAATTCACAAAAATTAAGACGGATTTCCGGGGTTTTTCTTTTGAATTTCTAACATATAGATTATATGAATATATCTATAGGAATTACAAATTGGCAAAGAAAAAATCTATATGTTACAATATTTTTTAGGTAAAAACACAATCAAAGGAGGAAACAATAATGAAGATTGGAGTATCAGAAATCAGTCCAAGAGCGGTTCAGCAGGCAGCGGAGAAGAAATTTAAAGAAGGATACTATTGCTGTGAAGCGCTTATGAGTGCAATTCGTGACGAGTTTAAGTTGGATGTTCCGGAAGAAGTGATCGCAATGGCATCCGGTATGGCTGTCGGAATCGGTAAGTCAGGATGCTGCTGTGGAGCGCTGAACGGAGGAGTTCTCGCACTTGGACTTTTCTTCGGACGTACAGAACAGGATGGACCGAAAAATCCAAAGAGTGTAAAATGTATGGAACTTACACACGAACTTCATGACTGGTTCAAGGTTGCAAACCAGAAAAATGCAATCTGCTGCAGAGTTCTTACAAAAGAATTTGACAAGGGAAAAGGTGAACACAAAGAGCAGTGTATTTTTTTCACAGGTCTTTGTACATGGAAGGTTGCTCAGATCGTCTGTCGTGAACTTGGCATCAAGAATCTGGACGAGATTGACGAACCGGCACCAAGAAGAACAGTAGCAGAAATCTAGAGGTGAGTGTGGCATGAAGGATATGATTAAAAAAGTTCCGGTGCCTCTTTGCGGGGTAATGCTTGGATTGGCGGCACTTGGAAATTTATTACAGAGTTATGGGGAAGGCATCCGCTATGTATGCGGAATTGCAGCAGCTTTTTTACTGATCTTGGTTCTTGCAAAATTAATCTTGTTTCCACAGATGGTTAAAGAAGATATGAAGAACCCGATCATGGCAAGTGTAGCCGGCACATTTCCGATGGCGCTGATGCTGTTAAGTACTTACGTGAAGCCGTTTATCGGCCCTGCAGCAAAATATATCTGGTTCTTTGCAATCGCTTTACATATTGTGTTGATCGTATATTTTACAGTGAAGTTTATCTTAAAGCTTCAGCTTCCGAACGTATTTGCAAGCTACTATATCGTATATGTCGGTATTGCGGTGGCAGCAGTTACCGCTCCTGCATATGAACAGCTTGGTATTGGAACTGCGGCTTTCTGGTTTGGATTTGTTACACTTGTAGCACTTCTTGTGCTTGTAACCATCCGCTATGTGAAATGTCCGGAAGTTCCGGAACCGGCACAGCCGCTGATCTGTATCTACGCAGCACCGACAAGTCTTTGTATTGCAGGATACGTACAGTCTGTGACACCAAAGTCAAGAGGATTTTTGATTGCAATGCTCGCTGTAGCAACTGTGATCTACATTTTCGCACTTGTGAAAGCCATTGGATATCTGAAATTAAAATTCTATCCAAGCTATGCAGCATTTACATTCCCATTCGTAATCAGTGCGATCGCCACAAAGCAGACGATGGCTTGCCTTGCGAATATGGGACAGCCGATGCCGATTTTAAAACCGGTAGTACTGATTGAAACGATTATCGCAGCAGTACTTGTTGTTTATACGTTTATCAGATTTATGGGATTTATCTTGAAAGAAGATAAGACTCCCACCTCTATAGGTGGTGAGTTGTGACAAATATGTCTTGGTGGGAGTCCAAACTCCTTCCAAGATAAAGCCTCCGGCGGATTGCAGAGGTGCGCAGATGTATTGTGTCATGCAAAGCATGACGCGCACCTCGCAGCAAGTACGCTGAGGCGTACTTGAATTTTTCAGAAGGAATCAATTGACTTTTACCGAAAAAAATCATACAATGTATACAAAATACAGGAGAAGCACAATGTTGGAGTTAAACTTAAAAGCATTAGCAAAAATA
>JAXFTO010000118.1:0-3223 GCA_034176745.1 Bariatricus sp.
ACGTGCCGCTGATTGGGTACGGCAATGAGGGGATGAAGCAGAATAGTTTTCCTGTTAATTTCTGCCGTCTGGTGTATGGTTCAAACGTGGTAAAGCCGGAAGGTTACTCTTCAGAAATAATCAAAGAGCTTGAAGATACATATTGTATGGAGTCTGATATACAGAATCGTCCGGTTATTATTGCGATAATGAATGAGGCATTTTCAGATTTAAATATTGTGGGTGATTTACCTGTTGATGAGGAAATTTTACCGTTTTTCAATTCTATGCAAGAGAATACGTTGAAGGGTTGGACACAAGTACCTGTCTTTGGTGCAGGAACTGCAAATACAGAATGGGAATTTCTGACAGGTCACAGTATGCATTTTTTGCCGGCGGGTGCAACGCCATATAGTAATAATGCCCTAACAGATTCTTATGCTTCCATCGTTTTAAATCTCAAAAAAATAGGTTATCATTGTATTGCAATGCATCCCTATTATGAATATGGATATACCCGTAATGCAGTTTATCCCCGAATGGGTTTTGATAAGATGATGTTTTTACAGGATTTTCCTCAGAAAAAATTACTGCGAGAGTATGTCAGTGATCAGGAAATGTATGAGGAAATCATTCAACAGTATGAGTGTCATACGGATAACACGCCCCTGTTTATTTTTGGTGTAACAATGCAGAATCATGGTGGGTACGAATATGAAGGAGACAATTATACTAAAACCGTTGAACTTCAGAATATGAGCCAAGAATACCCAAAAGCTGAGCAATATCTATCCTTGCTGAAGGAAAGTGATGCTGCATTGGAGTATTTGATTGAGTATTTTCAGGAGGTTGAAGAAGATGTAGTAATAGCATTTTTCGGAGATCATCAACCTGCAATAGAACAAGACTTTTACGAAGAAATAGCTGACGCAAAAACTTCTGAACAGCTTCAAATGGCTATGCATACAGTACCATTTTTTGTTTGGGCTAACTATGATATTGAAGAACAGGCAGTGGAATGTACAAGGACACTTAGGGTCAGGTAGTGCGCCCTGCAAGGGCTTGAAATAATGCAGGTGGAAATCCTGTCTGGAAAGGAACTAACCAATCCACCAGAAGTGAGTTTTGAGCTGCTGAAGGTAACAACAGTAGTTAAGCGTAAACAACGAGATAGTAGGGACAGCTATTGAGCACCGAAATACTAATACATCAGAAGGGCGATGCTGTTGCCTGGGCAGAAGCCAACATGTGGGTTTATCGATATGGTGAGATTTCACACACTTCTGCGGTGTCGGAGAGAACTGTTCATGCTATACAAGGATTTCAAGTCAACAGGGGAGAACCTGTATCATCCACATCCAGTGTAAGATGTGGTATGCCAAACAACCAGAAAGGGAGGATGGCAAAAGTGATACAGTGTAGTCGGATGCCCGAATAGTACCGGTGAAGCAATTGAAAGATTGTGGAGGGAAGTCGAGAGAAAGCTGTTATCCTCACAGCTTTGGCATACGGAACAATATCAAAAGGGAAACATCATCTAAACACAGAGGTAGAAGAAATGATGGAAACAAAACTTGCGAGAATATCACAGTTATCAAAACAAAATCCAAACATGGTGTTTACATCCGTTGGGCATTTGATTAACGAAGAAATGCTGATAGAATGTCACAGGGATATGGACGGAGACAAAGCAGTAGGGATTGATGGAGTTACAAAAGAGATGTACGGAGATAATCTGGAAGCAAATGTAAAAGCATTGGTAGAGAGATTAAAACGGAAATCATACAAGCCCCAGCCGGCAAGGAGGGTGGAGATACCAAAAGATAATGGGAAAACCCGCCCGCTGAATATCTACTGCTACGAAGATAAGCTGGTACAGGAGGCATTGAAAAGGATACTGGAAGCGGTGTTCGAACCCCACTTCTATGACGAAATGATGGGATTCAGACCAAACAGAGGGTGCCATCAGGCCTTGAGAATGCTGAATGGAATGATAATGTATCGAACGGAATACATCGTAGATGCAGATATCCGCTCGTTCTTTGACCATATGGACCATGGATGGATTATCAAATTTGTAGAATCGCGAATCAAAGACCCGAACATAACCAGACTCATCAGGAGACTGCTCAAAGCAGGGATTATGAACGGGTTTAGTTACGAAGAAACAGAAGAAGGTTCTGGACAGGGAAGTGTATGTTCACCCATACTCTCATGCATATACATGCATTATGTGTTGCTGTGGTGGTTCAAGGAGAAGATACAGCCAGAAATGAAAGGATTCTGTGGTATCGTAAACTATGCCGATGATTTCGTATGCTGCTTCCAATACAAGGAAGAAGCAGAAAGATTCTATGAACGACTGAAACATAGAATGGAACACTTTGGATTGAGTCTGGCGGAAGAAAAGAGCCGACTGATAGAGTTCGGAAGGTTCGCAGAAGCCAACAGAAAGAAAAGAGGGGAAGGGAAACCGGAGACTTTTGATTTTCTGGGTTTTACACACTACTGTTCGAAAAGCAAGAATGGTAAATTCAGGGTGAAGAGGAAAACCAGTAAGAAGAAATTTGCGAAGAAATGCAAAGAAGTACACAAAAAGATAGGTGAAATGCGTACACTTGGGACAGCAACCATTATCAAGAAAGTGAACCAGATTCTTACGGGATATTTCCATTACTATGGAATCATAGACAACAGCGTTATGAATAAGAAATTCAGATATAACGTGATAAAGAGCTTGTTCCATTGGCTAAACAGACGGAGTCAGAAGAAGAGCTATACGTGGGAAAGATTCCTGCATATGATAGATGAAGCTTATCCAATAGTCAAGCCAAGAGTCTATGTGAATCTGTTGGGATATACAGTGTGAACAATTAGTTTCGTAAAGAGCCGGATGCGGAAAAGCCGCACGTCCGGATTCTGTGAGGGGCGTGTTCAGTAATGGGCGCGTCTACTCGACCGCGAAACTGCCAATAAAAATTTTATAATACTTCTATAAAGTGAAATAAAAGAAAAAATATGTGTTGTTGTGAACAAAGTATATAGGGGTTCTCGATGTTAGACGACCAATCATATTATTTTCGAATGTTTGTTCTTGTTTGGAAAGAAGAGATGTGTTAAGATATAAAAGTCTCGAAAGAGATAAGGTGCTACCATAACGGTAGACGGCTGGCCCTTCTGAATAAGGAGGGATGTAATAAAAGCCCTCCAATCAGAAAGGAGGGTGGTGTGATTATGATGATGG
>JAXFTO010000119.1:0-19525 GCA_034176745.1 Bariatricus sp.
GCGCTGTTTTCGCGGAACCTCCCGCAGAGTCTCCCTCTACGATGTAGATTTCGCAGTTTGCAGGATCCTTGTCGGAGCAGTCTGCCAGTTTTCCCGGAAGAGACATTCCTTCCAGAGCTGATTTTCTTCTCGTCAGATCTCTCGCTTTTCTTGCCGCCTCACGCGCTCTCTGGGAAAGTACGGATTTTTCAATGATCGTCTTTCCGACCGAAGGATTCTGTTCCAGGAATATCTGAAGCTGGTTGCTGACAATACTGTCAACTGCACCTCTTGCCTCGCTGTTTCCAAGCTTCTGCTTCGTCTGTCCTTCAAACTGAGGATCTTCAATTTTGACACTGATGATCGCAGTCAGACCTTCACGAATATCTTCCCCGGACAGATTCGGCTCACTATCCTTTAATAATTTATTCTTTCTTGCGTAATCGTTAAATGTTTTTGTCAGGGCATTTCTAAATCCTACCACATGAGTTCCGCCCTCCGGTGTGGTAATGTTATTTACAAATCCATACGTATTATCCGTATAGGAATCGTTGTGCTGCATCGCAACCTCGACCTGAACATTATCTTTTGTTCCTTCACAGTAGATGATCTGCTCATAAAGCGGAGTCTTGCTTCGGTTCAGATACTCTACAAATTCCTTGATTCCGCCTTCGTAGTGAAACATCTTTTCTCGTGGTTCTTCATCACGAAAATCCGTCAGACTTATTTTCAGTCCTTTCGTGAGGAATGCCATCTCACGAAAACGCTGTTTTAAGGTATCATAATCAAAAACAGTGTCTTCAAAAATCGTCTCATCCGGAAGGAATGTGACTTTTGTCCCCGTTTTATCCGGATCACATTCTCCTACAACTTTTAATTTATAGATAACATGGCCTTTTTCGTAACGCTGCTTATAAATCTTTCCCTCTGAACAGATTTCAACTTCCAGCCAATTGGAAAGTGCATTTACAACGGATGCGCCTACTCCGTGAAGTCCTCCCGATACCTTGTATCCTCCGCCGCCGAATTTTCCGCCGGCATGCAGTACGGTAAATACGACTTCTACTGCCGGAAGTCCGGCTTTATGATTAATTCCTACCGGAATACCACGTCCATTATCAATGACGGTCACTGAATTATCCGGATTGATGAAAACCTGAATGTGATCACAATATCCCGCAAGTGCTTCATCTACAGAATTATCTACGATTTCGTATACAAGGTGATGAAGTCCTCTTGATGATGTACTTCCAATATACATTCCAGGTCTTTTTCTTACCGCTTCCAACCCTTCCAATATCTGGATTTGGTCTGCCCCATATTCTGTACTCATACCTATCCTCCTAATTCTCGTTTAATACATGTCCGCTCAGGACATGAAAAATTTTGTTTATTGAAAATCTGTGATTTACAAACTCATCAAGACCTGTACAGGTGATTAAAGTCTGTATATCATGAATACTGTCTAATAAATAGTTTTGCCTGTGTTTGTCGAGTTCAGACAGAACATCATCAAGTAAAAGCACCGGAGTATCTCTGATGATCATCTTCACCAGCTCTATCTCCGAAAGCTTAAGCGAAAGTGCCGCCGTTCTTTGTTGTCCCTGGGAGCCAAATTTCCGGATGTCCATATCTTCCGCCATGAAACAAATGTCGTCTCGGTGCGGACCTGCCAAAGTACTCTTCGTTCGGATATCCCTCTCTCTGTTTCGTCTAAGAGCATCCTCCAATGAGTAGGCACCACATCCTGGCTCATAAGAAAGCGTGATTCTTTCTCTGCCGCCGGTCAGTCTGTAATGTATCTCATCAATGATCTGATTCACCTCAGAAATGAACTGCATTCTCCGGCTGATAATTCTTTCGCCATATGAAACAAGCTGCATATCCCATACATCCAAAGTGTCTATCAGCTCTGACTGATATGCTGCATCTTTCAGAAGTTTATTTCTCTGATTAATAATCCGGTTATAATTTGCCAGATCACGAAGGTATACCTTATCCAGCTGAGAAAGTTCCAGATCCATGAATCTCCTTCTTTCCGCCGGTCCGTTTTTAATAATATTCAAATCTTCCGGAGAAAAAAACACAAAATTCATAAGTCCAAAAAGCTCGCTTGCTTTCCTGATAGGAACCTTATTGATCGCGATTCCTTTTGGACTGTTTTTCTTCAAATGCATATCGATCTGCCAGGGAACTCCATTTTTCTCGATGACCGTCTCAATGTGAGATTCCTCCTGACCAAAGCGAATCAAATCCTTGTCCCTGGTCCCTCTGTGTGATTTTGTAGTCCCCGAAAGGTATACGGCTTCGAGAATATTTGTCTTCCCCTGGGCATTATCTCCATAAAAAATATTGGTTGCCTTATCAAATTCAATATTCAGCAGTTCATAATTTCTGTAATTTTTCAATTTCAATGATTTGATAATCATAGCTGCACCAACTTATTTCTCAATCTTAATCTCTTCTCCATCGTAAGAAACCTTATCTCCGTCGTACAGTTTCTTGCCGCGTCTTGTATCAACCTCTCCATTTACTTTGACAAGACCTTCGATAATGACTTCTTTCGCCTCGATTCCCGATGAAACAAGACCTGCAGCCTTAAGTGCCTGTCCGAGCTTGATATATTCTTCTCTTAACTTGATCGTATACATAATATCTCCTCTTGTTTTACGCAACACCGCTAAAATTTACCGGAAGAATCAGGTAAATATAATTTTCCTTCTCGTCTTTTATGAAACATGGTGCTTTTGCATTCATGAAATAAAGTTCAACTTCTTCATCATCAATGACTCTAAGTGCATCAATAAGGAATTTCGGATTAAATCCAATCAGAAGATCTCTGCCTTCTTTCGTAATTTCAATCTCCTCGTCCATCGTTCCAAGCTGTGATTTAATCTTAAGTTCCATCATCTCGTCGGTAATATTAATGATGATTGGCTTCTTATCTCCTTCTTTTACGAGAAGTGTTGCACGGTCAATACAGCTTAAAAGCTCTTTCTTATTGATTCTGACTTTTGTCTCATAATCGTTTGAAAGCATCTGATCGATCTTGAAATATTCTCCTTCAATCAAACGGGAAACAATAACTGTCTGATCAAATTCAAATACAATGTGGTTGTTGGTAAAATAAATATTTACTTCATTATCTACTTCTCCTGAAAGAATTTTACTTACTTCAATGAGAGTCTTTCCAGGTACGACAACTTTCATAGGATCATAATTTTTCTTTAATGCAATCTTACGAATCGAAATACGATGACCGTCAAGCGAAACTACTTTCAGTATATCATCACTAATTTCGAACAGTTCGCCTGTCATTAATTTATTACTGTCATTATCTGCAGTAGAGAAAATGGTCTGTCTGATCACTTCCTTCAGAGTGAACTGGGAAATAATGACCGGTTCTTCTCTTTCGATATATGGAAGATAAGAAAAATCTTCTCCTGACTTTCCTGAAATATTAAATTTTGCTTTTTCACAAGTTATCAGTGTCTGCTGGTTACTGTCAGATTCAATGACAATATCATTATCAGGCAGTTTTCTTACGATATCAGAAAAAATTCTTGCGTCTAAGGCAATCATACCTTTCTGTTCGATATTTCCTTCAATAACAGTTTCGATTCCAAGTTCCATATCATTTGCAGTAAGCTTAATGATATTAGTAGTAGCATCTATCAGGATACATTCCAGAATTGGCATTGTTGTTTTTGTAGGTACTGCTTTTGATACAATACTAACTCCTTTTACAAGCTCAGCCTTCTGACATCTAATTCGCATAGTGTGTATAACTCCTTTCAACGAGCAATTAATAAATATATATATAAAAGATTTCCGCATTATCCTTATTAGGGACTGTGGAAATGAGGAAAAGTACCTGAACCCCTTGAAAATCAAGCATTTCAGAAAAGGAAAAACACGTTGATACCTTCGGAAAATGCTGTTTATGAGGTTTGGAAAACTTTTGCTTCTGATTAGACCGGGTTGATTTTTTTCTTAATAATGTCGATAGTATTCCTCAAAGTTTCGTTCTTTTCCACATCATTTGCCACTTTATCCACACCATGATTAACAGTGGAGTGATCTCGTCCTCCTAAAAGAAGTCCAATGGTCTTAAGTGGCGTATCTGTCATTTTACGGCATAAATACATTGCAATCTGCCTTGCATTTGCAATATCAGCATTCCTTTTACTGCTCTTAAGGTCAGAAATAGGAATGTTGAAGTGCTCAGAAACTACATCAATAATAAGCTCCGGAGTTACTTCACGGTTCTGGTTCGGTGAAATAAGATCCTTAAGTGCCTCGGCAGCCAGCTTAATATCGATTTCTTTCTGATTATTATTAATCCGATAGAGGGCGATCAACTTATTCAGTGATCCTTCCAGTTCTCGGATGTTGGTTTTAATATTTGTAGCGATGTACTGGATTACTTCATTTGGTATATTGTAGCGTTCCAGCTGGTCAATTTCTATCTTCTTATATAAAATAGCCATACGTGTCTCGTAGTCAGGAGCAGAAATATCTGCAATCAGGCCCCATTCAAAACGGGTACGAAGACGTGCTTCTAACGTTTCCATATCCTTTGGCGGTTTATCACTAGAGATAATGATCTGTTTTCCTGCATTATGCAGATGGTTGAACGTATGGAAGAATTCTTCCTGTGTACTTTCTTTACCGATAATGAACTGAACGTCATCGATAAGAAGAATGTCGTTATTACGGTATTTATCTCTAAATGCAGTCATCGCAAGTTCATTACCGGTTTTACCAATACGGATCGCATCGATCAGTTCGTTGGTAAATGTCTCGCTGGTTACATAAAGAACCTTCTTCGTAGGGTCTTTTTCAAGAATATAGTGGGCAACTGAATGCATCAGATGCGTCTTTCCGAGTCCTACACCTCCGTATAAGAAGAGAGGATTGTATACTTCTCCCGGCGATTCGGCAACCGCGAGGGATGCTGCATGCGCAAAATTATTATTTCCGCCGACAACGAAGGTATCGAATGTATATTTCGGATTTAGATTTGCCTGTTCTGAAATATTATTGATTCTCTTGGTCTTCGGCTTTGCTTTTGCTTTCGGTTCTTCCTGGCGGGGAGTCAGATTATTCTCTATTCTGTAAGCAGCCATCTCGGAATCAGGAATATCCTTTGGAATAAACTTGATATCGTATTCTACTCCCGTTACTTCTGCGATGCAGACTTTGAGCGGAAGCAGATACTTATTCTGAATATGTTCAATGCTGGCCTTGAAGTTGATGGACAAATATAAAGTGTCTCCAACAATATCATATACTTCAAGGGGTCTTATCCATGTTTCAAAGGATATGTTTGATAAGAAGTATTCTACTTTCAGCTTTTGAATAATATCTTCCCATTTTTCTTTAACGGTATCCATCTTTATTAACTCCATTTCAGCGTATATTAGGTCCGATCACACAAAAAAACTATTTACATAAGAAGAAAATCTATCTTCAAAGTTAAAATCGCATAATCATACACATATATTCTACATTAAAATTGTTATATAATCAATGAGAAATCAGTATGGAAAACTTTTCAACATGAGAAAACCGCCATTTTTCGGTAAAATTTGCGTTAAAAAAATAGCAATAAACATGTTATCAACGATTTTCCACATAGTTATCAACAAAATGGGGATAAAGTTGGAAATAAAAAAAGCCTGTTTTTCTTGACTTTACGGGCTTTTTTATATATAATCAAAAATGATGTCTTAAAAAGTATATAATCTAATATTTCTTATAGGAAGTAATCGGATAGGAGGTGGATATCAATGAAAATGACATTCCAGCCAAAAAAACGTTCAAGATCTAAAGTTCATGGATTCAGAGCAAGAATGGCAACAGCAGGTGGAAGAAAAGTTCTTGCAGCAAGAAGAGCAAAAGGAAGAAAAGTATTATCAGCTTAGGCCGCAGACATGTGGCCTTTTCTTCTACAAAAAAACAGGGGAAAAAGAGTATGAAATTTTCAGAATCACTGAAAAAAAACAAAGATTTCCAGGTGATTTACCGTAGAGGAAAGTCTTATGGCAACCGGTATCTTGTGATGTATCTGCTGAAGAATGACCTAGGAAAGAACAGAGTGGGGATATCTGTCAGCAAGAAAGTCGGAAATAGCATTGTAAGACATCATTTAACCCGACTGATCAGAGAAAGCTACAGGCTGCATGAGGAAATGTTCCAATGTGGATATGATATTGTGATCATTGCGAGAGTGGCAGCGAAGGATAAGACGTACCATGAGATTGAAAGCGCGCTCATCCACTTGGGAAAACTTCATAATATTGTTTGCCCGGAGCAGAATCATGAGGAACATGAACAGCCAAAGGGTGAACCCGGACCGGATGATTCCGGTTCAGCATGTCAGGAAGATGGATGTGCAAAAGGCACGGAGAGATGAAAAATTGAAGAGATTATTATTATTTTTAATTCGTTTTTACAGAAAATATTTGTCTCCATTAAAGACAAGATATCATTGTATTTATGTTCCAACCTGTTCTGAATATGCGTTGGAGGCAATTGAAAAATATGGAGCGCTTAAAGGCGGTTTGCTTGCAGCATGGAGAATACTCCGATGCAATCCGTTTGCGAAAGGCGGATATGATCCTGTGCCTTAATGATTTGCTGCCCAACTTTGGGGCAGAAGACCTTCATTTTCAAATTAAAATCAAAGGTCTTTAGAGAATTATGGAGGATAAAACATGACAGGTTTTGTAATGACACAGGTCAGCACGCCGATTATCGGACAGGCTGCCTGGCTGCTCGGTAAAGTTATGGATGGTATTTACCGGGTAATGAACGGAGTCTTCGGTATACAGAACTTAGGTATCTGTATTATTCTTTTGACAGTCGTTATTTACACACTGATGATTCCGCTTACCATCAAACAGCAGAAATTTTCAAAGATGTCTGCTGCAATGAACCCTGAGATTCAGAAAATCCAGAAAAAGTATCAGGGTAAGAAGGACCAGGCTTCCATGCAGAAAATGCAGGAAGAGACACAGTTGGTCTATGAAAAGTACGGAGTATCCCCGACGAGCGGATGTCTTCCGATGTTTATCCAGTTTCCATTCCTTTGGGCAATGTGGTATGTAATCCGTGGTATCCCTGCTTATGTAGGTCAGGTAAAAGAAATTTACACACCTCTTATTGAGGGGATTACAGCTACAAACGGATGGCAGAAAGTTATGGAATCCATCGGTGAGGCGAAGCCGATTCTGATGGATCCGTCAAAATATGATTATACGGATACTAATATACTGATTGATGTATTATATAAGTTCCAGTCTTCTACATGGGAGACTTTAAAAGAAGGTTTCCCGGCTCTGCAGTCAACGATCGAATCTACGATGGCTCAGATTGAGAAGATGAATAATTTCTTCGGACTTAATATCGCAGAAGCTCCTTTGAATCTGATCAAAGACGGATTTTCAGCCGGAGCATTTGGAATCGTGATCGCAGCACTTATGATCCCGGTTCTTGCAGGTCTGACCCAGTATCTGAGCGTGAAGATGATTCCGCAGAACACTGGCAATACGGAGCAGGAAAATCAGGTTGCTACAACCATGAAGACCATGAACATCACGATGCCTCTGCTTTCTGTCTTTATGTGTTTCACGATGCCGACAGGTCTTGGTATTTACTGGATCACAAGTGCAGTTGTACGTATGGTTCAGCAGTTTTTTATAAATAAACATCTGAGCAACATGCCGATGGATGAATTGATTCAGAAGAACATGGAAAAAGCAGCTGAAAAGCGTGAAAATAAGAAGAAAGTTGAATCACAGTATGTGAATGAAATGGCACAGAAAAAGGGCCGTAAGGTTGAAAAAAGCAAAAGTGCCGCAGAAGAGAAGGCTTTAGAAGAAAAGCTTGTAAATGCAAGAAAACTGAATGAAAATGCGAAAGAGGGAAGTCTTGCATCAAAAGCAAATATGGTCAAGAAGTTCAATGAAAGCAATAAATAGGGGGTAGTGATGATGAAAGAAATTACAGTTTCGGCAAAAACATTAGATGATGCAATCACAGAAGCTTCCATTCAGCTGGGGGTTTCAAGTGACCAGATGGAATATGATGTCATCGAAAAAGGAAGCACAGGATTTTTTGGAATCGGAAGTAAACAGGCAGTCATCAAAGCCCGTCTTAAGAAAGAGAAAAAAGAGCAGGAAGAGACGCTTTCTGTGTCTGAAATCTTTGAATCAAAGCCGGAAGTAAAGAAAGAAGTAAAAGCTGAAGAAAATAAGGAATTCAAGAAAGAAAACAAAAAAGAATACAAAAAAGATTTCAAAAAGGATTCTAAGAAAGAATACAACAGAGATCACAAGAAAGAGTATAAAAAAGATTCAAGAAAAGAGTTCAAAAAAGACTTCAAGAAAGATAATAAGAAGGAAGAACCCAAGAAAGAATCTGCTCCAGTTCAGGAAGTTAAGAATGAAGCTCCTGTAGCTGAAAGGAAAGAGATTGAAGTTGCAGTTGTAACAGAAGAAACCAAGACAATCTGTGAAGAATTCCTTCATGACGTATTAAAAGCCATGGGAATGGGAGAAGTTGAGTTTACTTCTGAAGTAGACGAAGATGGCGCTCTTGCAATTGAAATGAAGGGCGAAGATATGGGAATTCTGATCGGAAAACGCGGTCAGACACTGGATTCTCTGCAGTATCTTACCAACCGTGTGGCTAACAAGTCTCAGGAAGGTTATGTAAGAGTAAAACTTGATACAGAAGATTATCGCAGAAGAAGAAAACAGACACTTGAAAATCTTGCAAAGAATATTGCATATAAGGTAAAACGTACAAGAAAACCGGTATCTCTTGAACCGATGAATCCATACGAGAGAAGAATTATCCATTCCGCTCTCCAGAATGATGAAAGAGTGTCAACACACAGTGAAGGAGAAGAGCCATACAGAAGAGTAGTGGTAACTCCAAATAGACGATAAAATCAGAGGAACTGTCCCAGAAAATGGGATGGTTCCTTTTTTATTGCGTTTTTTCCTAATTTATTTTACAATGTTCTAATAGGGAAAATGGAGGAGCAGATATGGGTTTCAGAACAGATACGATTGCTGCGATTTCCACTGCTATGACAAATTCTGGTATCGGAATCGTAAGAATCAGCGGTGAAGAGGCATTCGATGTAATAGACAGAATTTACAAAGGAAAGAAAGAGAAGATTCTTTCCGATCAAAAGAGCCATACGATCCATTATGGATATATCGTGGATGGCGATGAGACAATAGATGAAGTACTGGTGCTGCTTATGAGAGGACCACATAGCTATACAGGAGAAGATACGGTGGAAATAGATTGTCACGGTGGTGTATTTGTGACAAAGAAGATACTGGAGACAGTGATCAAGTACGGTGCCCGTCCGGCTGAACCGGGAGAATTCTCAAAACGGGCTTTCCTTAACGGAAGAATGGATCTGTCACAGGCTGAAGCAGTTATCGACATTATCAACTCAAAGAATGAATATGCACTGAAGAGTTCAGTGAGTCAGTTAAAAGGCTCTGTTCATAAGAAAATAAAGGCAATACGTGATGAAATTCTGTACCATACAGCCTTTATTGAAACAGCTCTGGATGACCCGGAACACATCAGCGTAGACGGCTATGGGGATAAATTGAAGGTGATTGTGGAAAAGCTTATGGCGGATATCCACAAACTTCTGGATAGTGTGGATAATGGGAAAATCATTAGAGAAGGTATCAACACTGTTATTGTGGGAAAACCAAATGCGGGAAAATCTTCCTTATTGAACGTTCTTCTGGGGGAAGAACGTGCAATCGTAACTGATATCGCAGGAACTACCAGAGACGTCTTAGAAGAGAGTATACAGCTTCAAGGAGTGTCTCTAAACATCATGGATACAGCAGGTATCCGCAAGACAGAAGATATCGTAGAAAAAATTGGTGTGGATAAGGCAAAAGCAAATGCAAAAGAAGCAGATCTCATCATTTATGTTGTGGATTCTTCTAAGCCGCTTGATGAGAATGATTTCGAAATTATCCACATGATAGAGGGAAAACGCGCGATTGTACTACTAAATAAGAGTGACTTATCCACAGTTGTGGATAAAGTTGTGTTGAAAAGGTGGATAACTCACCCAATGATAGAGATTTCCACAAAAGAAGAAACAGGAATTTACGAACTGGAATCGACACTGAAGGAAATGTTCTATCATGGAGAATTATCATTTAACGATGAAATTTATATTACGAATGCAAGACACAAAGCAGCCCTTCAGGATGCTTATGGAAGTCTTGAAAAAGTAATCGACAGTATAGAAAATCAGATGCCGGAAGATTTTTATACAATTGATTTAATGGATGCATATGAATCATTGGGAAGAATCACCGGTGAAGCGATAGGAGAGGATTTGGTAAATGAGATATTCAGCAAATTCTGCATGGGAAAATAATGATAAGTATGATGTGGTTGTAGTAGGAGCAGGCCATGCAGGCTGTGAATCTGCTCTTGCATCTGCGAGACTCGGATTAAAAACGATTGTATTTACGGTCAGCGTGGAAAGTATAGCGATGATGCCGTGTAATCCGAATATTGGAGGAACATCGAAAGGACACCTGGTGCGCGAACTGGATGCACTTGGCGGAGAGATGGGGAAAAACATCGACAAGACGTTTATACAGTCTAAAATGTTGAATAAATCCAAGGGACCGGCCGTACATTCACTTCGTGCCCAGGCAGATAAGAAAAATTACAGCAATACAATGAGACAAACATTGGAAAATCAGGAGAATCTGGAAGTCAGACAGGGTGAAGTTGTGAATATCCTTGTGGAAAACGGACAGGTTACCGGTGTGCAGACTTATTCCGGTGCGATTTACCATTGTAAGGCGGTAGTATTGTGTACAGGAACCTATTTAAAAGCAAGATGTATTTACGGTGATGTCAGTATGCAGACAGGTCCGAACGGACTGCAGGCAGCCAATTATTTGACAGATTGTCTGAAAGAGCTTGGTATTGAAATGTACCGATTTAAGACAGGAACACCGGCCAGAATCGATAAGAGAAGCGTAGATTTCAGTAAAATGGAAGAACAGTTTGGCGATGAGAGAGTCGTACCGTTTTCATTTACGACTGATCCTGAGGATGTACAGATTGATCAGGTATCGTGCTGGCTTACTTATACAAATGAAAAAACACATGAGATCATTAGAAATAATCTGGATCGTTCACCACTATATTCTGGGATGATTGAAGGAACAGGTCCAAGATATTGTCCTTCTATTGAAGATAAAGTAGTAAAATTTGCTGATAAAAATCGGCATCAGGTATTTATTGAACCTGAAGGATTGGATACAAACGAAATGTATGTTGGAGGAATGTCCAGTTCGCTTCCGGAAGATGTACAGTATGCAATGTACAGAAGTGTTCCGGGACTTGAAAATGTTAAAATTGTTCGAAATGCATATGCAATTGAATATGATTGCATAGATGCCAGACAATTATATCCTACATTGGAATTCAAAAAGGTACGTGGATTATTCAGCGGAGGCCAGTTTAACGGAAGTTCAGGGTATGAAGAAGCGGCTGCACAGGGATTGATTGCAGGAATTAATGCAGCGAGAGAAGTTCTGGGAAAAGAGCAGATTACAATTGACCGTTCTCAGGCGTATATTGGTGTATTAATAGATGATCTGGTAACTAAAGAAAGCCATGAACCATACAGAATGATGACTTCGAGAGCAGAGTATCGGCTTTTACTCAGACAGGATAATGCCGATCAGCGATTAACCAAAATAGGACATGATATAGGGTTGATATCTGATGAGAGATATCAAAAACTTGTGGAAAAAGAAGAAATTATTTCAGAAGAAATCCACAGACTTGAACATACAAATGTGGGAACTTCCCCAAATGTGCAGGAACTTTTGGAAAAGTACGGAAGTACACTTTTGACATCGGGAACAACGCTTGCTGAATTAATTAAGAGACCGGAACTTAATTATCAGATTCTGGAACCGATTGATGAAAAGAGAGAAGGAAATCTAAGTCAGGAGATCATTGACCAGATTGACATCAATATTAAATATGAAGGATATATCAGTCGGCAGATGAAGCAGGTAGAGCAGTTTAAGAAACTTGAAACCCGAAAAATTCCGGACGATATCGATTATGATGCAGTTCCAAGTTTAAGAATAGAAGCGGTGCAGAAACTCAAACAATACAGACCGGTATCCATCGGACAGGCTTCCAGAATATCCGGAGTTTCCCCGGCAGATATATCGGTACTTCTTGTATATTTGGGACATTAGAATTTATCTTGAAAAAAGATAAGACTCCCACCTCTATAGGTGGTGAGTTGCGACAAATATGTCTTGGTGGGAGTCCGATCTCCTTCCAAGATAAAGCCTCCGGCGGATTGCAGAGTTGCGC
Source organism: Bariatricus sp. (assembly GCA_034176745.1). Lineage (GTDB taxonomy): Bacteria > Bacillota > Clostridia > Lachnospirales > Lachnospiraceae > Allocoprococcus. Next base: position 12,397 of record JAXFTO010000119.1, read on the forward strand.
AGATGTATTGTGTCATGCAAAGCATGACGCGCACCTCGCAGCAAGTAAGCCGAGGCGTACTTGAACTTGAAAAAAAAGGCCTGGATTCATGGATGAATTGTCAGGAATAAAGAGGAGATTATGGGGAAAATATTTGAAGAAAAATTGCAGCAATTAGATATTGAACTAAGCGAACAACAGTTCTTGCAGTTTGATAAATATTATGAATTACTGGTAGAGTGGAATAAAGTGATGAATCTGACCGGAATTACAGAATATGAGGAAGTGAATGAAAAACATTTTGTTGACAGTCTTTCTATAGTGAAAGCAATAGATATTGGCAAAATTGAGACGGTAATTGATATAGGAACCGGAGCGGGCTTTCCGGGAATTCCTTTGAAAATTGCATTTCCTCACCTAAAAGTAACTTTATTGGATTCTCTAAATAAAAGGATAAAGTTCCTCGATACTGTAATTGAAGAGTTAGATTTAAAAGATATCCACACAATTCATGGAAGAGCAGAAGATTATGCACGTCAGGAACAGTATCGTGAACAGTATGACCTTGTTGTATCGCGGGCTGTGGCTAATTTATCCACATTAGCGGAATATTGTCTCCCATATACGAAAATAAGTGGATTATTTGTTTCGTATAAGTCTGGGGATATCGAAGAGGAAGTGAAGAATGCAGTAACTGCACTTAAAATTCTAGGTGGAAAACAAAGAAAAATCGTTAAATTCCAACTTCCGGGAAGTGACATAGGAAGATCACTGATTATTATTGAAAAGGTGAAAAGTACAGGAAAGAAATTTCCTAGAAAAGCTGGATTACCTGCAAAAGAACCATTAAAGTAGAAAAATGATACTAGAAAACCCGTATATATTGATTCGTGAATATCAATATATACGGGTTTTCAAAAATTATATGAGAAAAATGTTAATTTGCTCAATAAATTTTTCTGATTTTTCAAGCTGAGGAAGGTATTTGGTCTCTGGAATTGAGATTGTTTCAATTGCCGGAACACATTTTTGATAATGGTCGGCAATTTCTATTTGTTCTGGATTCCCTTCTCCTGCAATGATATACATACTATTTGTAATATTCTTTATACAATGAAGTATGTTGGCATTGGTATAACGCCCTATTATACTGGCAAAAAGATATTTTGAATGGCTGTTGTCCAGATGGGCTGATTCAAAATAAGATTTTACTGACATACTGTTAATCAGTTCCGGATTATAAAAATAATCTGTCTGGAAAATTTCTTCAATATAATTCTCTGCTTGAAGCATATTGTATAACAGTGTTCCGAGTATTGGAATCTGAATAAGCCATTTTAAAATCTTTGTACGCTTGGTAGGTGCTTTGGATAAATCTGATAGTGATGGTGGATTTACCATTACGATTCTGTTTATTAAATCTTCATTAGTATTGCATGCCATTACAGCAAATGACGCTGAAGTACCGGTTGCAATCACATCTGTTTTTTCATTGATTACATGCTTGATAAAATCATTGAGCATCTGTACGTATAAGTAGTTTGTGTAAGTAATGTTTGGTTTATCTGATCTTCCACATCCTAGTAAATCTATTGTATAAACGGTATGATTTTCAGATAAGGAAGATGAACAGCGTTTCCATTCACATCCGGAGCTATGTGCATTCAAATCATGAATAAGTAGGATAGGAGTACCTTCTCCCTGCTTTTTGTAAAAAATTTTTCCAAAACGCCATTCGTAGAAATTTCCTTCAGTGTTGTTGAGAAGATTATCTATAGTGGCTATGTAGTAAATCAGTTTGTTTATTATGTGCATCGTGATTGTAGTTAATGCTGTTATAAGGGCGATAATGCTGAATTTTTTCTTCAATGTTGGGTCATCCTTTCTGGGTAGGTTGTATGTTGTACATACTGGTGAAAGTGAAAGGTGTGGTGGAAGCAAATGTGCACTTCTTCTTTAGAAATAGTGTTGTTTGCTTCTGGAAAAGCTTTGTGTTAAGTTATGCTTTATTATATCATATTTTTGGGTTTGAGGAAAGATGTTTGTAATTTTGTTTGTGATTTATAAGTAACATGAATGAGCTTCTACCATTTATAAGACTAGTTAATTCTGAACAGTTAAATGAATAATGAAACACATGAGTATAACATATTATGAAAAAATGTTTCACGTGAAACATTATCTGTTTGATGCGGAAGATAGTGAGGTTCTAAATAGACAAATGTTTCACGTGAAACATTTGTCTATTTGTGAGTTCTGATAAAATGGTGTTTCACGTGAAACATTTGGTAGATTTACGGGTAGATTAGTGGTACAATATTGATGTGGCAGATTTTTGTTTGCCGTGGAAAGGGGTATTATTATAAATGGGAAGAATAATTGCAGTTGCAAATCAGAAGGGTGGAGTAGGTAAGACCACAACAGCTATTAATCTTTCTTCTTGTCTGGCTGCTAAGGGACAGAGGGTTCTTGCAGTTGACATGGATCCACAGGGGAATATGACCAGTGGACTTAGTGTTGATAAGGATGGAGTAGAGTATACTGTTTATGATTTGATCATAGGTGAAGCAGATATTGAACAGGTGCTCTGCAAGGAAGTGTTTGAGAATCTTGATGTGTTGCCGACGAATATTGATTTGTCGGGAGCGGAGATTGAGTTACTTGATGCTGAGAATAAAGAATATATTTTGCGGGACGAAATATTCAAAATCAAAGATAATTATGATTTTGTGATTATTGATTGTCCGCCATCGCTTAGCATGTTGACGATAAATGCGATGACGACTGCGGATACTGTACTTGTGCCGATACAGTGTGAGTACTATGCACTTGAGGGCTTGAGTCAGTTGATGAAGACGATTGAATTGGTGAAAAATCGTTTAAATGAACGATTGGAGATGGAGGGTGTTGTATTTACAATGTATGATGCTAGAACAAATCTTTCACTTCAAGTGGTTGAAAATGTCAAGGACAATCTTAATCAAACAATTTATAAAACGATCATTCCGAGAAATATTCGCCTGGCTGAGGCTCCAAGTCACGGTCTTCCAATCAATCTGTATGACCCGAAATCAACAGGGGCAGAGAGTTACATGTTGTTAGCAGATGAAGTGATTCATAAAGGAGAAGATGAATAATGGCGGTAAAAAGGAGTGGACTAGGTAAAGGCCTGGACAGTCTGATTCCTGATAACAAATCATCCAAAATGGTGAAAAAACCGGAAGAAAAGACTGAAAAACCGGGAAATGTCTCGGGACAGATTATGATGAAGATTAATGATGTTGAGCCAAACCGTGAACAGCCTAGAAAGAATTTTGAAGAAGATGCTTTGTTGGAATTAGCTGATTCAATTAAACAGTTTGGTGTATTACAACCATTAATTGTACAGAAGAAAAAAGATTATTATGAAATTATAGCCGGCGAACGTAGATGGCGAGCTGCAAAGTTGGCAGGAGTCAAAGAAATACCTGTAATCATTAAAGAGTATACAGATCAGGAAATCCTGGAAATTTCCTTGATTGAAAATATTCAGAGGGAAAACTTAAATCCGATTGAAGAAGCAATGGCTTTTAAGAAGCTTCTCACAGAATTTCATTTAAAACAAGATGAAGTTGCAGAACGTGTATCAAAGAGCAGAACTGCAGTAACAAATTCAATGCGACTACTGAAATTAAGCGATAAAGTGCAACAAATGATCATTGATGATATGATTTCAACCGGTCATGCGCGTGCGCTTCTGGCAATTGATGATCCTGAGCAGCAATATATGCTTGCAAATAGAATTTTTGATGAAAAGCTTAGCGTTCGTGAGACTGAAAAGCTAGTAAAAGAAATTAAAAATCCAAAGAAAGAAAAGCCAAAAAAAGAAATTCAGAACGCATTTGTCTATGAAAATCTGGAAGAACGAATGAAAAGTGTGATAGGCACAAAAGTTCATGTGAATCATAAAACAAATGGAAAAGGAAAAATAGAAATTGAATATTACTCGGATTCAGAACTAGAACGTATATTCGAACTTATAATGTCGATACACGAAGGAGAATAAAGATGGAAAGTAAGATTTTAGCTGCCATTGGGATTGATCCGGCGTTTATATTCCTTATTCTGTTAGTGTTGATTATTATTTTGTTTTTTATGGTTATAAATGTTAATATGAAGTATAAACGTCTCAAGAGCAGTTATTCCTCGTTTATGAGAGGAAAAGACGGTAAAACTCTGGAAAAAAGTATTTTGGATAAATTTGATGAGCTGGATGAAATTGCAGAAATTGCAAAAAAGAACAGAACAGATATCAAAGAATTGTTCAGAGAAATGCAGGGCAATTACCAGAAGGTCGGTATTGTAAAATATGACGCCTTCAATGAAATGGGCGGAAAATTAAGTTTTGCGCTTACCCTTCTTGACGGAAATAACAATGGATGGGTTGTCAATGCAATGCACAGCAGAGATGGATGTTATACATATATTAAAGAAATTGTCCGTGGACAAAGCTATATTGAGCTTTCGGATGAAGAAGCAGAATCTCTGGAACAGGCTATTTATCAGGAAATGTATGATCCGGAAGTTCAGGATGCATTAAAATAAAAAAAGATGTTTATTATTGAAAAAAATGGAAACTTTAAGAGAGAAGAGGAGAATCGTTATGTTAGATATCAAATTTTTAAGAATGAACCCAGATGTAGTAAAAGAAAACATTAAAAAGAAATTTCAGGATGAAAAACTTCCGCTGGTAGATGAGGTAATTGAACTTGATAAGAAAAATCGTGAAATCAAGCAGGAAGTAGAAGCTCTTCGTGCTGAAAGAAACAAAATTTCAAAGCAGATTGGTGCATGCATGGCACAGGGCAAAAAGGAAGAAGCTGAAGAACTTAAAAAACAGGTTCAGGAAAATGCAGAACGTGTAGAAGTTTTATCTGCAGAAGAAAAAGAAGTAGAAGCAAAAATTAAACAGGATATGATGATCATTCCGAATATCATTGATCCATCTGTACCGATCGGTAAAGATGACAGCGAAAATGTTGAAATTGAAAAATTCGGAGAACCGGTGATACCTGATTTTGAAATTCCATACCATACAGAAATTATGGAAAAATTCAATGGTATCGATCTTGAAAGTGCCGGAAGAGTAGCAGGAAATGGGTTCTATTACCTGATGGGAGATATTGCAAGACTTCATTCTGCTGTTATTTCTTATGCACGTGATTTCATGATTGACCGTGGATTTACTTACTGCGTACCGCCATTTATGATCCGAAGCAATGTTGTAACAGGTGTTATGAGCTTTGCAGAAATGGATTCTATGATGTATAAAATTGAAGGAGAAGATTTGTATCTGATTGGAACCAGTGAGCATTCTATGATCGGTAAATTTATCGATACTATGCTGGATGAAAATCAGCTTCCACAGACACTCACTTCTTATTCACCATGTTTCCGTAAAGAAAAAGGAGCACATGGAATCGAAGAACGTGGTGTATACAGAATACATCAGTTTGAAAAACAGGAGATGATCGTTGTTTGTAAACCGGAAGAAAGTAAAGTATGGTATGATAAACTGTGGCAGAATACAGTTGATCTGTTCCGTTCTCTTGATATCCCGGTACGTACGCTGGAATGCTGCTCAGGTGATCTTGCAGATTTAAAAGTAAAATCATGTGACGTAGAAGCATGGTCTCCGAGACAGAAGAAATACTTTGAAGTAGGAAGCTGCTCTAACCTTGGTGATGCACAGGCAAGACGTCTTGGCATCCGCGTAAAAGGAAACGATGGAAGCAAATATTTCGCTCATACATTAAACAATACAGTAGTTGCGCCGCCGAGAATGCTGATTGCATTCCTCGAAAATAACCTTCAGGCAGATGGCTCTGTAAGAATTCCGGAAGTACTTCGGCCGTACATGGGTGGTAAGACAGAAATCAGATAATTGATAGAATAAACGAGGTAAATTGTGCACAAATATTTAAAAGCAATTGGATTTCAAAACGTTACATCTGAAAAAGAATGGAACCGTATTTTAATCCAGTCAGAAGACGAATTTACCGGTTATGAAAGAATTTCTCTGGAAGAGGAACTTGATTTCTGCGAACTTCGAAAAGAATATGGAATGGGAATCGGAATCTGTTCTTATGGACAGGTTGATGCAGATGATAATTATTTGCGCGAGTATTATCTGCCGTATTTTGAAGGAAGCGGAATCACTTCTTATGCAGATGTTATTGTGGAAGACAGAAGCGATAAGGAAGCATATGTAGGAATGTGTGAAGATGCGAAAGTCGGGGTGAGCCTGATTTTCCATCTTCAAAATGGAATTGAATACAGAAAAGAAATGATGACGGGAAGAATTCCAAAGAATTCCACTTCTGTTACATTATCCGGGCTTGCTGTATCGGGGACGATCATCCTTCCGGTTATGAAAAGTAAAGAACAGGAGCAGGAAATCAGGGAGGAGTCCCGCAATAGAATGATGCTATTAAGTGCTGCAAGAGAGGGTGACTCTAAAGCAATCGAAAGTCTGACAATGGAAGATATGGATCTGTATTCCCAGGTCTCCAAAAGGATTCAGACAGAAGATATTTACAGCATTGTAGATACATATTTTATGCCTTATGGTGTTGAATGTGACCAGTATTCGATTTTAGGAGAAATTCTGGATATTGATACGGTAGAAAATAAGATGACAAAAGAAGAAATCTATGTATTTACGGTAGATGTGAATGAACTGCGTTTTGATATTTGCATGCCGGTAAAATCAGTTTTCGGTGAACCGGCAATTGGCCGCAGAATCAAAGCAGATATATGGCTTCAGGGTAAAATAAATTTTTAAGATATGATAGGCTAAATCTTTGCGAAAAATGTGGAGAAGTAGAGATTTAGCCTTTTTGTAATAGGTATAAATATAGAGAAATGTGGATAAGTTTCTGACGAGAATTTTCTAGGTTGACAAATGGTCGGTTGGAATGTATCATAATATTGTTCGATTATGTTCTCATAGTTAAATGGATATAACAAGCGCCTCCTAAGGTAGCGTTACAACGCTCACCTTGGAAAAACCTTAGGAGGGAGCTGAGTCCGATAACTACGGGGGCTGACAAAAAAATTTAATACGTCCCAATAGCTCAGTTGGATAGAGCACACGCCTCCTAAGCGTGGG
>JAXFTO010000120.1:0-14026 GCA_034176745.1 Bariatricus sp.
GGAAGAAGTAACTCAGAATTCGTACGATTGGTTAAACCCAATTTAAAATTGTCAACTGAAACAATGTAATCCAGTGATGGATTAAACGTAACCGTATAAATCATCTTTTTTGCCCTCCCATCTTTTTTAATGATTGTATTACGTCGCCATTTTCGATCATAGTCAATCATACTAATTCACAAATATTCACTTTCTCTCTTATAGGAATTGCATAATTCTGATTTATTATGATCGTTTTTGACTTCCTTTGACTTTCTTATTCTTTCTCCATGCTTATTAAAAACATATTAGCTATAATCAAAATAACAGAAGGAGAAAATATGGCAAGAACATGTTCTATTGACTATCAGGACTCAGAACCCGCTCTTCGCATACCCGAAGCGGAATCACCCGTATTCCATTCGGCGCAAGTCGTTTGTTCAGCGATCGTACTGCCAGAATCAACTCTTTTTTATCCGAATACGGACAGTTGAACAAGTAACACGTCCGCTTCGGTACTCTATACAAGTTTTTCCAAAAGCGATTTTCCAATCGTATTCTCCGGCATAGCTACTTCAAAATTATCCGCTACGGTTGCACCTACAACCGCAAAAGTGTCACATTCCTCCAATTCTCCGCTTTCTTTCATGGAAGGAGAATATGCAAGAAATGGCACCTTCTCTCTCGTATGATCCGTTCCTGTATAGGTCGGATCATTTCCATGATCTGCCGTGATGATCAGCAGATCCTCCTCTTTTAGAACATCTAAGAGCACACCTAGATTCACATCAAATTTTTCTATTTCGCGAGCATATCCCTGCGGGTCTCTTCTATGTCCCCACAGTGCATCAAAATCCACCAGATTCACAAAGCAGAGTCCATGGAACGGCTCTTTTGCCATCTCAATCGTCTGCTCCATACCGTGAACAGAGCTTTTGGATTTCAGCGCCCGTGTAATTCCCTCCCCATCAAAAATATCTTTGATTTTTCCGATAGAAATCACATCAAGACCTGCTTTCTTCAATGCATCCAGGGCCGTTTTTCCAAATGGTTTTAACGCATAATCATGCCGGTTGCTGGTTCTTTTGAATTCGCCTTTTTTCTTTCCCACATAAGGTCTGGCAATAACTCTTCCGACTTTCCACTCGTCCTTCATGGTAATTTCTCTGGCAATCTCACAGCAGCGGTACAGCTCTTCCAGTCCAAACGTCTCTTCATTTCCGCAAATCTGCAGTACAGAATCCGCAGATGTATACACGATCATATGTCCCGTCGCAATTTCTTCCTCGGCAAGTTCATCCAAAATATCTGTTCCACTTGCACTTTTATTACCAATTACTTTTCTTCCGGTCCGTTTTTCCAGTTCTTCAATCAGTTCCGGCGGAAATCCATGTTCTGTAAAAGCTTTAAACGGTTTCTTTACCTCCAGCCCCATCATCTCCCAGTGACCGGTCATGGTGTCTTTGCCATTACTCTTTTCATTTAACTTTGTATAATAAGCCATCGGTCTTTCCTGCGGTTCGACCTGACGGAGCGGAATCAGATTTGCAAGTCCCAGCCTTTGTAAATTAGGAATCTCAAATGTATCTACCGATTCTGAAATATGCTTAAGTGTGTTCACACCTACATCTCCGAATTTCTCGGAATCTTCCATAACTCCGATTCCTAAAGAGTCTAAGACTATTACAAATATACGTTGATATTTCTGCATATGATTTTCCATCCTTTCCCCAGCCTTCTGACATTTCTATACTTTCCTCGTTCTTCTTATCTGCTTTCATCATTCTCCTACATACGGAAGATTTTATCCAGCCATTTAAGTGCCAGCTCCGGCCATTGCATAACGGATTCATCTGCATGTCGCTTTTCTATCTGCGCAAAACCAGCTGTTGCCTTTGCCCATTCCATAGAAAACTCCTTCAATGTTTCTGCTTTTGCAGCTGCCTCCAACAGCGTCGGAACATCTTTCGGATTCTGAGCGTAAAGTGTTTTCAGTGTCTGCCACTGCTGCATCATTGTGTAAATACTGTCTTCTCCGATATTGTTCGTCGCCCAGTCTTCATTTGCAAGGCTCATTCCATGCTTGCCTTCCATGAATAAATGCAGTTCGCACGGAACACCCGCACTTCGACAGGCTTCTGTATACATAATACTGTTTTCCACAGAAACAGTTTCATCCGTAAATGTCTGCCATAAAAACGCCGGTGGTGTATCCTTCGTCACCTGCTTTTCCAGACTTGCCCAAGCAAGTTTCTCTTCGGCGGCATCCTTTCCAAGAAGCTGATTAAAACTTCCACGGTGTGCTTTTTCACTGCTTGTAATTACCGGATAACACAGCAATACGGCATCCGGGCGATTTGAAATTTCAGCATGCGGCTCTTTTGACAATTCTTCATCCTGATAATGCACTGCAAGGCTTCCTGCCAAATGTGCCCCTGCCGAAAATCCGCAGCAGACAACCTGATTCTTCTTCACATGAAGATTTTCTGCATCGTATCGTATATAGCGCACAGCTCTGGAAATATCGCGAAGCGGTTGTTTTTCAAGTGGTGCAAGCTGGAACATGTTGATTGTATAAGTAAGTACAAATGCCTGATATCCTTCTTCGTAAAAACGTTTTGCCACAATTTCTCCTTCTGTCGGGCTTACAAATGCATATCCACCGCCCGGAACGACAACCATTGCCGGTCGAAGTATCTCATCTTCGTGAAGATATGCAGTAATATTCGGCAGGAATTCGCCCGTGCATGGGTAGATGTACTCTTCTTTTTTCCATAAACCAATCGTCTGCTTTCTCATCTTGTTCTTCCTCTTTTCTTATTACGCATTTAGTTCTGTTAAATCTGCCTTGCAGACCCGAATCCCGCGCCAAGACTCGCGAGCGAGTCTTGAATCTATCTGCGTTTATCATAACACACTCCCTATTGTTTGTCATGAACAACATATCAAAAAAGGTGTAGAGCCTTATTACATTATTAAGACTCTGCACCTTTCACTTACTGCTTCATCAGCAGATAACAACTATTTGCACTTATGACTGCAGCTTCCGCAATCACATCCACAGCTGCATTTTCCATTTTTCTTATTCTTCCTGATAATTCCGACAGCTCCTACAACCACAGCCACCACCACGAGAAGAACGATAATATCTGCAATATTCATATCCTACCTCCAGTTCTACATTCCTATCACGATACAGATAAGTCTTGCTGCAAATGCAATGATCCACGCAACCGCACACTGCCAAAAAACTACACCAACGGCCCAGGTGGTTCCAAGTTCTCTCTTAATCGAAGCGATAGCAGCAACACAAGGTGTGTAAAGAAGAGAGAACACCAGCATCGTAACTGCAGCTACATTTGAGATTGCCATGTGGATGCTGTCTCCAAACAAAAGTCCCATCGTGGATACTACGCTTTCTTTTGCCATAAATCCGCTGATCAGTGAGGTTACGATCCGCCAGTCTCCCAGTCCAAGCGGCGCTAAAACAGGCGCTATCCATCCGGAAACCATCGCCATCAGACTCTCGGAAGAATCTGTAACCATATTCAGATGCAAATCAAAACTCTGTAAGAACCAGACTACGATTGTCGCAATCAGGATTACGCTGAATGCTTTACTTAAGAAATCCTTTGCCTTCTCCCATAAAAGCTGTGCCACATTCTTTGCACCCGGCATACGGTAGTTCGGAAGTTCCATAACGAACGGAACGGCTTCGCCTTTAAACAAAGTATTCTTAAATAAGAGTGCAACTAAAATACCTACAACGATTCCCAGAAGGTAAAGCCCTGTCATGATAAATCCGCCTTTACCCGGGAAAAATGCGCTTACGAAGAAGGCATAAATCGGGAGCTTCGCTGTACAGCTCATAAACGGCGTGAGGAATATCGTCATTTTACGGTCCCTCTTACTCGGCAGTGTTCTGGTTGCCATGACAGCCGGAACGGTACATCCAAATCCGATCAGCATCGGTACAATGCTTCGTCCGGAAAGTCCGATTTTACGAAGCAGCTTGTCCATAAAAAATGCCACTCTCGCCACATATCCGCTGTCTTCCATAAGAGAAAGGAAGAAAAATAAGGTTACTACAATCGGAAGGAAACTAAGCACACTTCCGACACCGCCAAAGATACCGTCAATCACAAGCCCATGCAGTGCATGATTGACACCTGCTGCCGTCATCCACTGGTCTACCACTGCCGTTAGTGCCTCAATACCTGTCTCAAGAAGCCCCTGCAGGAAAGCCCCGATCACATTAAATGTCAAATAGAACACTATTCCCATGATTGCAACAAAGCAAGGAATCGCCGTCCATTTTCCCGTAAGAATCTGGTCAATCTTCTCAGAACGGACTCTTTCTTTGCTTTCCTTCGGTTTCTTTACCGTACGCTCGCAGACATACTCAATAAAGTCAAAACGCATATCCGCAATCGCAGCACTTCTGTCCATACCGCCTTCTTTTTCCATCTGCACTACAATGTGCTCAATCATATCCAATTCATTCTGATCAAGATGAAGCTGTTCCAAAATCAGAGAATCCCCTTCAATCACCTTCGTTGCCGAAAACCGAAGCGGAAGTCTTGCTCTCTCCGTGTGATCTTCAATAATATGCTCTACCGCATGGATCGCACGGTGGATTGCTCCGCCGTGATCGTCCTTGCTACAGAAATCCTGTTTCTGCGGACGCTCCTGGTATCTCGCAATATGTACCGCATGTTCTATCAGCTCCCGAACCCCTTCATTCTTCGCAGCCGAAATCGGAATGACCGGTACACCGATCAAAGCTTCCATTCCGTTAATGTCAATCGCACCGTTATTATTCATGACCTCATCCATCATGTTCAGCGCAATAACCATCGGAATATTCATTTCCAAAAGCTGCATCGTCAAATATAAGTTTCTCTCGATATTAGTCGCATCTACAATGTTAATGATCGCCTTCGGATTGTCATCAAGGACAAAATTTCTGGATACAATTTCCTCACTGGTATACGGAGACATCGAATAAATCCCCGGCAAGTCTGTCACCCTCGTCTCAGGATGCCCTTTGATCGGGCCATCCTTCCTGTCAACCGTTACTCCCGGGAAATTTCCCACATGCTGATTCGATCCTGTCAGCTGGTTAAACAGTGTCGTCTTTCACAGTTCTGATTGCCCACAAGCGCATAAGTAAGAAGTGTCCCTTCCGGTAGCGGCTCTCCGTCGCCTTTGGCATGATATTTACCGTCTTCTCCAAATCCCGGATGCTCCGAAGGATAAATCTTATCAATACGGCTATGCTGGTTCGTTCTTTCTTTTATCGGCTGAATATCAATCTGATCTGCATCTGCAAGTCTGAGCGTAAGTTCATATCCGTGGATCTGCAGTTCCATCGGATCCCCCATTGGCGCAAATTTCACAACTGTGACCTCTGCTCCGGGAATTACACCCATATCCAAAAAATGCTGTCTAAGCGCACCTTCCCCGCCTACTCTCGTAATGACAGCACTCTCACCTATCTTCAGATTCTTTAGCGTCATTCGTAACCCCTCCAAGTTCTATGTAAATAATAACTTTTTTCAACAAAGTTATAACATACTAACCGCAATTCGTCAAGACTATAAAAAATTAGTCGGGCATTTATTTTTTCAAATGCCCGACCTTCCCGTATATTCTATACTATTCTATTTTTTCAAGCGTCTGATATCCGCCAGCCTGTCCAATGCCTCATTTAATGTATTATCTTGCTTTGCAAAATGTAACCGAATCAAATGGTTCACATCTTCGCGGAAAAAGCTTGATCCGGGAACTGCTCCGACTCCGACTTTACTTGCCAGATCAATACAGAACTGTTCATCATCTTTATAACCAAATTCACCAATATCCACCAAAACATAATATGCTCCCTGTGGCTCTGTAAATTTGAGCCCAATGTCTTTTAAGCCATTGATAAACAGATCTTTCATATGCGTATACTTACTCTGAAGCCATTCATAATAAGAATCTCCGAACTGAAGCCCTGTAACCGCCGCCTCCATCAGCGGTGCCGCTGCGCCAACGGTAAGGAAGTCATGTACCTTCTTTACCCTGTCGATTACTTCCGGAGGTGCAATTACATACCCCAATCTCCATCCGGTAATCGAATACGTCTTCGAGAGAGAATTACACATGACCGTGCGCTCTCTCATTCCCGGCAGCGTCGCCATATAAGTATGCTTATGCGGCTGATAAATAATATGCTCATAGACTTCATCCGTGATCACATATAAGTCATAGCGGATTGCCAGCTCTGCAATTACCGACAACTCTTCTCTTGTAAACACCTTACCACATGGATTTGATGGATTACACAATATCAGAGCCTTCACACCCGGCTGTTTCATCGCATCTTCCAGTTCATTTGCATCAAATTCAAAAGTCGGCGGTTTTAACGGAACATAAATCGGCTGTGCCCCACTTAAAATGGCGTCCGCTCCATAATTCTCATAAAACGGAGAGAATACAACTACTTTATCTCCCGGATTACATACCGACATCATAGATGCCATCATTGCTTCCGTACTCCCGCAGGTCACTACGATTTCTGTATCCGGATTTACCTTCATCCCCGAAAAATGTTCCTGCTTTTTTGCAAGCGCCTCCCTGAAATTCTGAGCGCCCCATGTAAGCGCGTACTGGTGCGGGCCTTCAACTGCCACTTCTTTTAACCGGTCTGTTATCTCCTTTGGCGGATCAAAATCCGGAAAACCCTGAGATAAATTCACCGCACCATACTGATTGGACACTCTGGTCATTCTCCTGATTACCGAATCCGTAAATACTGCCGTCTTATCACTTAATGGTTTCATCTGAAGTCTTCTCCCTTATCTCATCAATTCTATGTTTTCGTTATTATTATCGGACGGTGCAGGCACGAACCTCCACCAGATTCGTATGCTGCCCATTTCCTCTTGCATAAGGTGTGGGATGCTGTGAGGTCAATACATTAATAGATCCCCCAAGATCCGTTCCGTCTGCTCCCGGCGTGTACCACGCCCCCTGGGACAAGGCCGTAACCCCTTTCATTATGCGCTTCGTGATATGCACAGGTATCCGAATCCGTCCCCGATCATTCCATACCAGAACCATATCGCCATCATGAATCTTCCTTTCCTTCGCATCCTCCGGGTGCATCCACAAAGCCTGCGGATCCAGCCTTCGAAGTGCCGGATTATTGTCATGCACTGTGTGTGTCCGGGCTTTGGTATGCCATCCTACAAGCTGAAGCGGATAACGTTCAGTAAGCGGATCCTCCGGTCCTTCCTTCGGCGCCGTATAGGCCGGTATAGGCGGCAGATACTCTCTCATAGGTGCATTCCACAGTTTAGTGGAAAACAATTCAATCTTCCCACTTGGCGTCGGAAATGGAAAATGTACCGGATCCTTCGCTTCTTTTTCAAACGGAACCGGATATCCCGATTCTATATACTTGTAAATTCCCGCCTTTTTAAACTCCTCGTAATCAGGCAGTTCTTTTTCTTTTTCCTGCAGTTCTTTATAAAGGAATTCAAGCCACTCTTCCAGAGTACGTCCCTCAGAAAATTCCTCTCCCAGGCCGATCCGGCAAGCCAGCTCACAGATCCATTCATATTCAAATCTGCATTCTCCCAAAGGCTCTATCACCTTATTATTAAATCCAAGAAAATCCGTAAACTTCCACGGCATCGTAATATTTTCATTTTCAAACATGGATGTTCCGGGAAGAAGTAAATCGGCGTACTTCGCACTTGCAGTCATAAAAAGATCCGAACATACAATGAATTCACATCGAGAGGTATCTTTTAGCAGAGAAATTGTCCGGTTAATATCTCCATGCTGATTCACCAGCGTATTCCCGGCAATATTAAAAATCATCTTTATGTCAGAATCCAGGTGAACATCGGACGGCGTATCAAAAATCCCCTGATCACAAGTCCGTACACCATCCACTTCGGTCATTTCATGCCCCCTTTCGATGGCTTCAGTCCAAAGAAATACCGGGATTTTTCTGTTATATGGATTTGCCGGAATCGGATAAACAGGAGAGGCATGTGTAGAACAGTCTCCTGCACCGCATGCATATCCGCCGCTTACTCCGACATTTCCCGTCATACAGGCAAGCAAAATCGCTCCTCTGGCGCTTTGCTCCCCACAGGAATTCCTCTGAGCTCCACACCCCTGAATCAGAGCTGCCGGTTTTGCCGTAGCATATCGAATTGCTAAATCTCGGATCATTTCTGCGGGAATTCCTGTGATTTTTTCTGCCCACTCCGGTGTCTTGGGAATTCCATCCTTTTCCCCGGTAAGATATGAGAGGCAGCTTTCCTTTCCGTCGACACCCGGCGGCATATGATTTTCATCAAACCCAAGACAACATTCATCCAGGAACTTTTGATCTGCCAGTCCCTCCTTATAAATCACATAAGCCATAGCATCCACAAGCGCACTGTCCGTTGCCGGCCGTATCGGAATCCACTCGGCATCAAGAGCAATCACCGTATCATTCTTTCTTGGATCTATCACGATAATTGGAATCCCCAAAGATTTTGCCTTCTTTAAATAAAACATCGTACAGCTGTCAAAATGTGTCTCCGCAGGATTATGTCCCCACAATATGATCAGTTTACTGTTGACCCAGTCTGAAGGATAATTTCCCGTCTCTCCGGTACCGTAAGTAATCTCCGAAGCATTGCGGATACAAGCCGAGCTATAGGAATTATAGCTATCCAGGTATCCTTTATCTAACGCCATCAGCCTTCTAATCATATGATCTCCCCGAAGAAGTGCACTCACCCCGCAGGAATCATTCACATAAAGTGCACCGGGGCCGTATGTATCCCGAATTCGTATATACTCTCTCGCAAGCAGATCAACCGCATCCTCCCAACTGATTCGTTCAAACTTCTCTTCTCCACGCTCACCGACACGCTTCATCGGCCAGAGCAGCCGATCATTCCCAAGAAAAGTCTTATGGTAGTTAAGTCCCCTTGCACAGGCGCATAGAGGAACCGGATGTTCTTTTGTCCCCTTTGTCTCAGTAGAAAGCTTTTCAATTTTACCATCTCTTACATGTGCATAAATAATACACCGACCGCCACAGTTATTTCTCCCTGTAGTTGGAATGATTCGAATTTCGTCCTGCTTGGTGTATGTCTCTTCCATCAAACTCCCCCTTTGAATGACACTGTCCGGCAGGTGCTCCATACCGTGAGAACACACCGCTGTTTTAAAATGTCTCAGCACAATTTCTGCGATATTAAACAATATTATGATGTTGGGGTCAAAAGCCTTTGACCACATGATGCTTACGGATTTCTTCGCGTTTCACGCTCCCGAAATCCTAAAAACATTCGCAATCCGCACATTTTTCTGCGAAAAATGGCTACTTTCTCATGCTTTACGGGTCCCAAAGTCATGCATTTTCATGCAGGCATGAAATGCATGACCTTGGGACCCTAGCATCATATTATAGCGTGATATAAATTCATGCAATAAAAAAAGGTCCAATCCTTGAAGATTAAACCTTTCATGAATGCCGCAAACCGGAATCGAACCGGTACGGGTATCGCTACCCACGGGATTTTAAGTCCCGGGCGTCTGCCAGTTCCGCCACTGCGGCATATAACATATAAATGTTATAAATGGGACCAATAGGGCTCGAACCTATGACCCTCTGCTTGTAAGGCAGATGCTCTCCCAGCTGAGCTATGATCCCATATAAAATTGGAAGACAATCACAATGGAATGTCAGCGACCCGAATGGGACTCGAACCCACGACCTCCGCCGTGACAGGGCGGCGCTCTAACCAACTGAGCCATCGGGCCATATTGAGTTTTTAAAAAGTGGACCTTCAGGGACTCGAACCCGGGACCGATCGGTTATGAGCCGATTGCTCTAACCAGCTGAGCTAAAGGTCCACGCTCATTTACCCACTGCTTAGATAAAACCGGGTATTACATTCTGTACAAGTGTATGGCACAAAGTACTGTACCATTACTGCTTGACTAATGTAATGACTCCGACGGGAATCGAACCCGTGTTACCGCCGTGAAAGGGCGATGTCTTAACCGCTTGACCACGGAGCCAGTTTGTTTCGGTCAACTTGTTTATCGCAGTGACCGTTTATTATAATATCACACCTCTTTCTAAAATGCAAGCACTTTTTTCAAAAAAATTATCTTTTTTTATTCATTGAACCAATGCTTACCGGTTCAAAAAGCTGTATCATTTTTTTCACCATAATATTCTTATTCGAATCTTCCACATACACATCGCTTTTTCCTTCAATACTTCCAAATGAAACTACCTTTTCCACATTCAGAAGGGCCATCATATTCTTAAGCATATTCTCCCTGGTCGCATCTTTATGATATATTTTAATATAAGCATATCCCGGATAATCCGTTGAATCATAAATCAGAATCTTGTGCTCGTCCGCCCAGTCTTGGGCTCTCAGCTTATCATATAGCTGCTCCATTCGGGCTTTCTCTTCCACTACCATAATATACACAACATTTTCATTTTCCGGGAGGGCTCTCTTAATATAATTCCGATATGGAGATTTTCTCATTTGCCTGTAAATATCTTTTTCTGCTCTGTTGCCAAATTCATTGTAATAAATAACCAGCACATCATCTACTACAACATTTGCAAAATAACTAATATGCTCATTTTCCAGAAACGCAATGATCCTTTTTGCCTGCAGATAAGACATCTGATAACTCATGAGATAAGCATTCTCTTTCATATCATATAAAACTGCTCCATCCATCGCAATGATCGGAAGCTTAAAATTAACCCCTGGAAGAGTCTCTCTGACAGTAGCAGGTGTACGAAGGGTAGATACAGTAAACTTCGCACCTTGCTCAATCATACGGTTCAATTCAATTTTGCTGTATGGTGTCATTTTTTCCTTGTCCGTCAAAAGCGTATCGTCGATACCCGACACAAATAAAACGTCTGTATTCTTTGTGCGAGGTAAATGAACTGTATTCACTACAAGCGCCAAAGCAATTCCAATCAACGTGTCTAAAACACGGTTAAATACAAAAAGTAAAGGACTTTCGTCCGTTATATGCATCACCATAATACTCAAAAATACCACACAGGAAAAATAGGAAGTATTTGTTATTTCAAGGAGCACCGTGGAATAAAGACAATGTTGCTGCCAGAATATTCGCTGTTCGTCATAGTATAAACCAAGACATTCATATTTGTCAAATTCCAATTCACTATACTCGCAATGATATGTTATAATTTTTACAAGATATTTGTTATGCGAAAGGAGCATCTAGTCCTATGAAAAATTATATTACTTTTGCCAAACCGGACGATTGCGTTCTTCCTTACGAGAAACCTCATCGAGCTCTTGCACGCCGCGCCGCTTCCGAGGGAATAGTTCTTCTTGAAAATGATGGCTCTCTGCCTCTTACTCCAGGCAACATCGCACTGTACGGTGCCGGTGCTGCGATGACCATCAAAGGCGGAACCGGATCCGGTGAAGTAAATGAACGTTATTCAACCTCCATTATGGAAGGTCTGGAATCTTCCGGTTTCCAAATCACTACAAAAGCGTGGATCGATGACTATGCTAAAGAATACGCAAAAACCATCGAGAATCTAAAAAAAGAAATCAACTCCGCTTTAAAGAAATTGAATTTTTCCGCATATATGGGACTATTTCTGCAATCCATGCTTTACCCTTATGGACGAAAAATCACGCAAAAAGATCTAGAAGAAAGCCATACCGATACTTGCATTTATGTTGTTGCCAGACAGTCAGGAGAGGGAAATGACCGAAGCCTTGAAAATAACGATTTTTCTCTGTCTGAAATCGAACAAGAAAATATCCGCTTCTGTGCCGAGCATTACTCAAAAACAATCGTTGTCCTAAACATCGGCTCTTCTTTCGATACAAGTTTTATGGATGAAATCTTCGGTATTAATGCACTGATCTACCTTTGTCAGCTCGGAAGTGCCGGCGGTGAAGCATTTGCCGATATTATTACCGGACGTATAACTCCTTCCGGCAAATTAAGTGATACCTGGGTGAAATCTTACAATGATGTACCTTTCGGCGAGAATTACAGTTTTCTTAATGGTAATCTGGAAAATGAAGACTATCTTGAAGACATTTATGTCGGCTATCGCTATTATGATACCTTCCATGTAGAGCCCCGCTATCCCTTCGGCTACGGTCTGAGCTACACAACATTTTCCATAGAATATCAATCTGCCTCTATGAAAAATGACACGATTACTGTAAATGCCCAAGTCCGCAACACCGGAACCACCTACAGCGGCAAAGAAATCGTACAGCTCTATGCAAGCTGCCCGGCCGGGAACCTTGAAAAAGAATACCAAAGACTTGTTGCTTTTACCAAAACCGGAATTCTTCCGCCCGGTGAAAGCGAAAATGTGGAGCTCTCATTCCCGCTTTCCTCTTTGACAAGCTATGATGAGAAATCTGCCTCTTTCATTCTTGAGAAAGGCAGATTTCTTCTCCGCATTGGAAACAGCTCCAGAAACACCTCCACATGTACCGTTTTAGAACTGTCCGATGATATTTGTGTTTCAAAACATAAAAACATTTGCCCGCTTCAAAACTGCCTTGAAACGCTTAACAAATCCACAAGAACTATGGTATCCATTGAAGATGAATACATTTCCTCAATGGATACCATACAGATTACCCCGGCAATGATTCCTACTGTAACATACAGCTACAATCCTCTCCCGGTATGCCGCACCTCAGAACTTAAGGCGCAGTTAAAAGGCTTAACCGTACCTGAAAGAATAGAACTGGTCTGTGGCGCAGGTATGAAGGACATGCTGATGAATTCCAGCTATATAAAGGTACCAGGTGCTGCGGGAAATACAACTTCAAAACTGTTAAATAAAGGGATTGTAAATATTGTCCTTGCCGACGGTCCGGCAGGAATCCGACTACAGCGACGCTCAACGATCACCAAAAATGGAACCACAAAAATGATTGATATGCAGATTGATATGATGAAATATTTCCCGGAATTTATAAAAAATTTCCTGTGCGGCAATCCTGAAAAAGACAAAATTTACTATCAATATACCACTGCATTTCCGGTGGCAACCGCGATGGCTCAGACCTGGAACCTTCCTCTTCTGGAGGAAGTCGGTACTGCAGTAGCCGAAGAAATGAAGGAATATGGAGTAACATTCTGGCTCGCCCCTGCACTTAATATTCATCGAAATCCTCTTTGTGGACGTAATTTTGAATATTACAGCGAAGATCCTGTTCTCAGCGGGAAAATGGCCGCTGCCATCACAAAAGGTGTTCAGAGTATCCCCGGATGTTATGTTACTTTGAAACATTTCTGTGGTAACAATCAGGAAGCAAACAGGGACCATGTATCTTCCAATATGACCGAGCGAACCCTGCGCGAAATTTACTTGAAAGGATTCGAAATTGCTGTCCGTGAAGGAAACGCTGGTGGTATGATGACCAGCTACAACAAAATCAACGGTATTTACAGTAGTAACAGCAAGGACCTGCTCACTACCGTTCTGAGACAGGAATGGAACTTTAAAGGACTTGTAATGACCGACTGGACTGCTACCGCCAAAGGGAAAAGCAATGCAGCGCTCTGTATGGAAGCCGGCAACGATCTGCTGATGCCAGGTTCTTCATACGATAAGAAATGTATTAAAAATGCATTGAAAAACCATACGCTCTCCAAGCGAGCCCTTAATCGCTGTGCCGGGAATGTATTACTGGCAGTTAAAGCAGCAAAAGTTCCTCATTAATCAAAAGCAGTCGAAAAGGTAAACATATTTCTGTTTTACCTTTTCGACTCCATATTTATCAACAAAAAACTTCCATAAACATTTCTGCCTATGGAAGTTATCCTAGCTCCCCGAGTTGGGTTCGAACCAACGACCCTTCGGTTAACAGCCGAATGCTCTACCGCTGAGCTATCGAGGAATACCTTTTTATTATAGCACTTTTTCTCAGTTTTTCAAGTGCTTTTTTCAGTTTTTTGAAGATTTTTATATACCTTCAAAACCACATAC
>JAXFTO010000121.1:0-4434 GCA_034176745.1 Bariatricus sp.
GTCGTAATATTGTGGATTATCGGTATTACAGAGGTCATTTTGATCAATTTACAAATACACTAATTGCAGGGTGGGCATGGAATGGATATAATGATGATGCTGTTACTGTACATGTATATATTAAGAAAAATGGGGTAACCCAAATAGTTGTTCCACTTGTAGCCAATAAATATCGAGGTGACTTGGCAGCTGCCGGTATAGGTAATGGATCGCATTCTTTTGCATATAATACGAATTTATATCAGATATATGGAGCAGGAAGTTATACGGTTGATGTTTATGCTATTACAAATTGTGGAAATTATAATCCAATGATTGAGAATTCTCCACTGAATGCGTATATTTCTCAAAATAATTTGAACTCGTTACGGTACGTAAAGGAGGATGCAGGTAAGTTTTTAATTTTAAAGGATGATGTTATAATTCAAGAGGAGTGATGTATATGAAGCGTAAAAGACTCAAGGTATTATCTTTTTTATGTACTGCAACTCTGATGTATTCTGCAATGTCTGTTTATGCAGCAGAGTCACAGGAAGAATCGTCAGTTTCTGGTTATGATCTAGAATTGGATGACATTAACGAAGCACAAGAAGCAATCTGGAATGCGGCAGCTTCGGATGATATCTGGACTGAGGAATTTTTGTACTATGTGCAGGACGGAAATGTACTTAGAAAAGATCGTAAGACAGAAGAAATCATTCAAGTGGGTGAAGATTTTTCTTCAGATGTCTGGAACGGAAAAAACCATCTGATTTATGAGAGTGAGATGTTGTATTTCACAACATTGTGTGATCGTACATTTTCAATTCTGGTATACGATGGGGCACAGGATGAAACATCAACCATTTATACCAAAACAATTTCGCAGGAAGCAGAGCAGACGGATGACTTTTTTGGACAGATGTATCTGATTGGAAAATACAAAGAGGATATTGTTTATTATGATAATACGGATCAAAATACAGACCTTGTTGTGATTCAGGAAGATGATGCAAAAGAATTGCTGAGGGTTGAGAATTATCAGGGTGGCTACGTGACGGTAGATTCTGATATACTGATTGTATCGCCAGGGGAATCTGTCAGTGATGGTGAATTGTACGCATACAGTCTGGAAGATGGAGAAGAAATCAAATTAAGTGACCGGTGCAGAATTAGCAGTTCTGGAAACTATATATCGAATCATATCTTTTTCTATTTGGATATTACGGGCAGTCTTGAGTATACCTATGATTTTGTTGGCTTTGATCTGGAAACACTGGAAGAGGTTTGTCGAATATCGCTTGGCAAAGGGGTATGGAATACCTGGAACGGCTGTTTTGTCAGCTCATACAGTAAACAACTTTTATTATATGACGGGACGTTGATACCTTTTTCGTATGATACAGACAGTTTATATCGCTTGGATGATGGTATTTTCTATTGCAGCGAAGAAATGGTTTTGTATCAGCTAGATGAGGAAAAGAAAACGTGGGAAGTATGGGTCGATTTAAAAGATTATGACATTACATTTCCATATTCGCAGGTGTATTCAACAAAAATAAGTAAGACAGATGCCGGTATTGTGTTCTGGTATGCGGACGAGTCGTATCAAAGGCATGCGGTACTGCTGGATGGTGTGGTAAGATAGTCAACTACCCATCGCTTAGACCGACCGGTCTTGAAGCGAGGGCTTGAAAAGCCAGCTGACTAGCCTCAGTGCAAAGCTCATACGAATTTGCAGCAGCTTTGTACTACGTTACAGAGGTCATGATGCAGCCTTGTGATTCCCTAGCAGGGAAGTGCATCCGGGCAACCGATAGGAGGTGGGTTCTTCTCACGGACCCGAAGCGGGAATCCTTTGTGACATTGGCGAAGGGAACTGACGCAGACATGCGGCAGGGACGGTATCGTTCCCTGCATGATGAAAACAGAAAGAAACGGAGGCATCGCATATGAGCGTACCTGTGATTGGGCAAAACGGCATGCCACTGATGCCGACAACAGAACGAAAAGCCCGCATTTTACTGAAAAACAAGAGGGCTGAGGTGATCTGCAGACATCCGTTTGCGATCCGGCTCCTGTATAAGACCGGATGTGCCGCACAGAGCGGAAGCATTGGAATTGATACCGGTGCCCGGCATATTGGAGTCGGCATCACCTGCGGAAACCGTGTAATCCTGAAAGCAGAGCATACCCTGCGATCCTCCATGGAAAAGCGTACGCTGATCCAGACAAGGGCCGAGTAATTGGTTTTCTGGATACAGAGGGTCAGACACCACTGTTATTTTTACGAGTAGGAGGTAAAAATGGGATTGAAGTTAAAAAATATCTTTATAATGATGTTGATATTTAGCCTTATGTTTGTAACATATACAGGTGCAAAGGAATTATCTTTAGAGGAAGAGAGTATTAATGCGGATCAAACAAAGAGTGAACTTCCAGGCGATGAGGAAAGCCATGGAGTGCTAGTGATTGATCAGGAGAATCTGGATTTAGGTTCGGTCTATTTAACAATTAAAGATACTTATTTGTATTTTCCTTTAGGGAATGATGACTTGGATCTTTTGTGTTATACAGTGAAATGGGTTAAGGAAATTTGGTATCAGGATTTTGCTGAAGAAATAACGTCGGATATAGTCTTACTGTCAGAGTCATCGGACGGTACAGAACTTACTCTCTATGGAATTGCAAGCTATAAGGGAAATATCTTTGGTGGTAGACATGCTGTTTCAGCAACATATGAAGAATGTGGAGAGGGATTTTATCGTTTAATTGACTATTGGGAACCGGCAGATTCGGATGAGGAGAAAAGTATTAAGGCACGTTTTCCAGAGGAGGATTGGGAGACCGCGTTATCTATGAATGAGTATGATGAGTTGTTTTTGGGGCAGACCGAATGGCAGACTCCGGAATGTATTGCTGTGAGTGGTAATACACCGGAAGAGTTAATTAAAAATTTGTATGCACAAATGGTCAATAACTCATGACTAAAGTTACGAGCTTGAAAGCTTGTTGATTCAACCATTGGGTTACTGAGCAGAGCGATGACACATGGATCGCCTGCAGGTGATTCCAAGCCTGCAGCTCCGGCTATAGATGTGTAAAGTTTACAAATATCTCTCAGGTGTCCCGTTCAAATAAGGGCATCTGAGAGGTGTTTGCGTTACCGTTTATGGGTAAGCCGGTGTTTATGGCAACGTCCCGAGGTGATTGTGCTTTACGAGGGCGTCCTGTTGGAGCGTGCTGTCAAGATACACCATGCGAACTTAATAATGTGGAGGGCACGCAAAAAAGGGCCCCCGACAAAGCCATCACCGAGCGGGTGTTTCGTAACCTTCCGTGAACAGTAATGTCAGAGCTGGTTATTTTTAGAATCATTATTGACAAAATGATAGTTAATTGCTACAATGTGAGTAACATAGATTTATTCACAGTACGTGAAAACTACACAAAATTTACAGGAGGAAAACTGTGAAAAAAGGGACTCGGAAAGTAGCGATTTTAGGAGCAATGTTGTTTACACTTTCAATTCCAGTGTCGGCAGGGGTGAATACAGGATATTACAATAATCATAAATATACTGTTACCGCGACAAGAAACGGATCAAAAGCATACGGATCCATTGATTATGAAGCAACAAGTTCTTTTACACCGGCTGTTGCAATTTGGGGAACAAGAGCAGGGGCAAATGGTGCTCGCGTGAATTATCCGTCGCAATGGGGGACGTTTTCTGTTACTTATACTAATCCAGATGGAGGCAATATCATTACAGTAAATGCACAGGGATTTATTGATGGCACTTCGGTTGGAATTGCCACTGCAGGATGATCTAAAATAAAGATGGGTCGCGGAACATTTTGTTTTGTGACCTCATTTTTATATGGATACTCCCTGCAGCAATAGAAAACAGAGGACTGCTTTTCTTATACTGCTTATGGAGGATGTTGTGTATGTTAAGAAAGAAAACAATATTTCTGATCTTTTTAATGCTGTGTGCGCTTATCGGTTGCAAACAGAACGGTAAAAATGGAAGTTTATCTCCGGAAGAGGAAGCGCAGCTGAAGGAAAAATCAGTTGCTGCCAGACAGTTCACGGAAGGTGATATCAATCTTCTTGAAGCAAATGATACCGTATATTGGTATGATGGGACAACCTGCCTGATAAACTATTTAGATGAAAATGATATGTCATGGCATGTGCTGTGTGGAAAACCGAACTGCAGTCATACTGTAGAAAAAGCGGTAAACAGTTCTCTTCACACTTCTGACTGCGATGCCTTTATTGAGAGAATGTATTACACACCGCTTGGGTTCTATGATGGGAGAATCTATTACGTAGAGGGTGTACCAACTTTGGCTGATCGATGGATCAGCAGTGTAAAAGCAGATGGAACAGACCACAGAAGGGAAACAGAAGTAGAATTCTATCAGGGAGCTGCCACACAATGCTATTTCC
>JAXFTO010000122.1:0-5678 GCA_034176745.1 Bariatricus sp.
TCATCAATCTCCATTAATATATCCAATAATTTTTCCATCTTTTGTCTCCCTTTCCATATTCCATTCGTAAGTCTGCTGTTCTTCCCGTACGAGCCGCCAGCCCATCTCTTTGCTGTAGAACACAGCCTGCGGCAGTTCATGACTTAAAAATAAAGCCATTCCCTCCGTCATTGCATATGCTCCGGCCCGTTCAAATATCAACACATTCCCTGCTTTCAGATCTGTGAATTCAGCCTTCTGTACCAGCACATCATTCACCGTACACAATGACCCGCAGATCGTCCATTCGCGTTTTGTTCCCTGCTTCTTTTCGGGACTTAGGCGGATCCTTGGCAGATACATTCCGCGGATCTGCCCGTCATAATGAATCTGGTGAATTCCTCCATCTACGATGCAGTAATATTGATCCCCGTTTTTCTTGGTATCTCTGACTGTAGTAAGATAGTACCCGCAGGTTGCTGCAAGTGCACGCCCCATTTCCAGTATAACGCTTCCCTTCCACCGCATTTTAGAAAGTGAATCTGCGATTGTTTTGACATCCGTTTCCAAGTGTTCTGACTGCCCTTCAAAATACGAAACCGCAAGGCCCGGTCCATACTCCAGCTCTTCAATCTGATAATCGGTTTTTTCTTCCAGTTCGCAGCAGAAGCGATCCAGATAATCCAGTTCCTTCCCGATTTTTTCAACCGATTTTTTCTGTGTCCCGGAAAAGTAATGAATCCCCTGAATCTTTAGATACGGACACATTTTTCTGATTGAAATAAGATTCCGTATTGTCTCCTCATCCATCCCGAACTGATTTCCGCTGGTCAGTCTGAGATATACCGAAATGACCTCACGGTTAGCATCACACCAGTCAGCCATATAATGGAACTGTTTCAATGATTCAACTGTATATGTGCACGCTCCCCGGTAGAAATTCATAATTTCATATATATCTTCTTTTTTCTTCAGTACACCTGATATGAAAACTTTTTCAGGTTCGATCTGAAGCTTGCGGCAAATTTCAAATTCACCCATAGAACAAACCTCAATTCGATCTGTAAGCGCAGCCATTTGTTTCACAAGAAACGAATTTGCTTTCATCGCAAAGCAGATACCTGCTCTTTGCCGAAGTTTTTTACGAAAGAACGAGACCGTTTCGGTAAGCCGGTCAATATCATAGACATAAAGCGGCGTTCCATACTTCATGATTGCATGTTCCAGACATTCCATTTCCATTACATTCCCACCTCCAGTTTCTTTCTGAAATAATTTCTGTCGGTCTTTCCGTTTTTATTTAATGGCATTTCCTCCGTTCTTTGTATTTTGTGTGGAATCATATAAACAGGAAAATGCTTTTTCAAATATGCCCTGACATCTCCCGGATCCGCCTCACCCAGGTAAAAGGCAATCAGTCTGTTCCTCCGCTCGTCCATCAGACAGCAGCTCCGCTCTACACCTTCCACCTGATTCAATGTACTTTCGATCTCTTCCAGTTCGATTCGATGTCCCATATGTTTGATCTGGAAATCCTTCCTGCCGGAAAAATAGAGCAGTCCCTCTTCATCGTAATATCCCAGATCTCCGGTGCAATAACATCTCTTTTCTTTCTGCCCGGAAAAGTTAATCATTCGGAACCGCTTCTTCGTTTCCTCCGGATTTCTGTAATATCCTTCAGACAAGGATTCCCCTGCCACACAGATTTCTCCGATTTTCCCCGGAGCGTTTATTACCTTATCCTGATCATCCAAAAGGAACACCATTCTCCCCGGGAAGCCTCTTCCGATCGGTATCTTTTCCCCGTCTGCGAAAATCCGCTTAACCGGGTAATAAGTACAGTTGCAGGTAATTTCTGTAGGACCATACAAATTGACAAATGCAGTATCCGGCAAGGCTTCCTGCCACATCCTAAGCTGCCTGACCGGCATGACCTCTCCACTGAAACAAATCGTCCGGACACTTCCTGGAACTCGATAATCAAGTCCTTTCAGTGCCGTCACCATGCTGAGCGCCGATACGGCCCATATGAGAACAGTCACTTCCTTCTCGCAAAGATAATCTAACAGCTTCGAAGGTAATGAAAATAATTCTTTCGGTATTAATACAAGTGCAGCACCTGTTAATATACTTGTGTAAATATCTTTTACCGACACATCAAAATCGAACGGCGCCTGATTCCCTATTCTGTCTTTATCATGAAAGCCTAACACTTCTACAAAATGGGAAATAAAATCAATCACTGCCTGATGACTGACTATGATTCCCTTCGGTGTCCCCGTCGATCCTGATGTAAAAATTCCATACAATAAATCGGTACCTCGACTCTGCCTGCGTATCTGCTGTAACCGCTCGATATCAACCTTTTTCCCGATGGACTTCTGAAGTATATACTTTCTTTTTGTGTAACCCGCTTCGTCCAACAATTCTTCATTTTCATCATTTAGTACCACAAGCTGCGGTTCCAATATCTTCAGTATTTCCCGGATTCTCGCCGCCGGCTGAGACGGATCGACCATTACATAAAAACATCCGGCATAAACCACACCGAACATAGCTGCCAGTATCCTTGCACTTTTCTCCGCCAATATGACGACCGGCTCCCCCTGGTCGCATATTTCGCAGAACAGCGATCCCATTCTCTGCGATAAATCTTTCAGTTCTCTCCATGAAAGACAGACCGTACCATCATCCACCGCTGTTCTGGTCGGATATTTTCTCTCAGTTTCTTCCAGAAATTCCAATACATTGAATTTCATATCGGATTCCATTCCTGTTTGTTTCTGAAAATCCTCCATATTTCTACTCCTCTTAAGTTATTTCAAAGTATTTTCCCTTTGATGAGCCCATTATAGCTCCCATATCTTAATCCTTTCAGACTCAAACTCTTAAGAAATTCCAAAGAAAAAATGGGTAAAATCCTAAGTTCGGATCTTACCCATTCATTTTCCAATACATTGTTTTTACAGTGCTGCAAACACTTCTGCTCCTCTCTTTTTAATCCATATATAAAGTCCTGCAGCAATCAATACTGTAACTCCGGCAAATATAGCAAGATAAACCTCCATTCCAATTTTCCATGCCCACATCAGGTATACACCACATAAAGCCACCGAATAAATCCAGCCGCCAAACATCGCCACCATCACGGATATGCTCTGTTTGATCGGTGCAATTTCATTGGTCCAGGTCAGATTCGGCATTTTCAATCCCAGTGCAAGCCCAAACAGCGCAGAAAATACGACATAAGCACTCACCGTCAAGAGTACAAGAAGAATCTGAACCGGTGAATATGGAAATACAAACAGCGTACAGCCCAGGCAGAACAGAACCGGAATCCCCGTCAAAAGCAACTGCACCGATAACTTGGCGCGCAGAACCTGCCTTGGCGTAACCGGAAGCGACTGTACAAGCCAGATGTTCTTCCCTTCCAGTGAGACAGACGGAACCACCATATCATTCATAGACGCCAGCACACAAATCATGGTACATACCAGTACGGGAGTCGTCCCTGATTCTGCACCGAACACCTGATTCATTATGCTGATAATCATGCTGCCTTTTACAAGAAGAAATGCGCCGCAAATCGGCAGAATCAGAATGCCAAGTCCGCAATTTAACATATAATTCGGACTCGCAGTAAACCTACCGAATTCTTTCGCAAGAAGAGCCCGGGAAACACTCCTCATTTTTACCGTCTTTTCTTTATATACTGCTCTGGCAGTTTTGCCGGAAGCTGTCGCTATCCGAAGAAAGCTCCGTGACAGCAAAGTCCACATCACAGCAAACAATGCAAGAATAATCACTGACATCAGAGCAATCGCCAGCCAATCCCCTTCTCCGATTCTTCCGAATAAGTAAAGCAGATATGCTTTTCCTTTAATCTTTCCTCCGTATTCAGCCGCATTTGCGATCAGATCACCTATCATAGACTGCGCCTTAAAATAGAAGAAATAATACGCACCAAGAAAAGCAAGTGATACAAATACTGTGATAAAACTCTTATTCTTCAGTTTCAGACTGATCTTTGCAACAACCCAGCCAAGTGCCGCAGAAAGCGTAAGTACAAAAATCGAGATTAGAACGATCAGTACAATCCCGCCCAGAATAACTGAAACATTAACCGGAGCCATGATCCAGTACACAACGACTGCCGGTACGATAACTACCACCGCATACATGAATCCCAGCAGATAGACTCCCAGCAGGCGTGATACCATGAGTATACGCACAGGAATCGGCATGGCAAGCAGCAGATCGTTATCTTTGGCAAGATATAATCCTGAGTATGTATTAAACACACTTCCGAATACACCCAGGAAAATAGAAAGCAGTCCCATGATTGTAAAATAAAGCCATCCCATTCCGGCAGATGAAAGAGCCGGACAGAGTATCGTAGAAAGGAATGTGAACATTCCTCCCAGAAGGCCAACCATAATAACTCCAAACAAGATCATATATCCAATCACCGATAGTTTAGAACGCTTTTTATTCTTCTTCGCGTCATAGAAATACCCACGAAAAATTTCCATCATCTGTTTCTTAACAAGTGTCTTTAGCATGATTCTCCCTCCAATTCAAGGAATACTTCTTCCAGAGAGTCATCTCCTTTAACTTCTTCCATCGTTCCGGAACGTATGAGCTTTCCGCCTTTGATAATCGCCACCTTATCACAGAGCTTTTCCGCCACCTCAAGCACATGCGTAGAGAAAAAAATTGCTCCTCCCTGATCACACACTTCACGCATCATTCCTTTGAGAAGATGTGATGCCTTGGGATCCAGACCGACAAATGGCTCATCCATAATAATCAGCTTCGGATCATGAAGCCACGCCGAGATGATCGCAAGCTTCTGTTTCATACCATGAGAATATGCAGCAATGGGCTGTGCAAGATCATCCGTCAGTTCAAATAAATCTGCATATTTCCGGATACGTGCCTGCCTCTTCTCAGAAGACACACCGAAAATATCAGCAATAAAATTAAGATATTTGATTCCCGTCATAAAATCATAAAGATCCGGATTATCCGGAATGTAGGCAATATGCATTTTACAAGACAGCGGATCCTTCTGTATGGATGTCCCTCCAATCGTGATCTCACCGGAATCAAACTGCTGAATGCCGACCACAGACTTCAGCGTCGTCGTCTTTCCGGCACCGTTATGGCCGATGAAACCGTAGATCTCGCCCGGAGCAATATGAAGACCCAGATCATCGACTGCCTTTTTCTCTCCAAATGTTTTCGTTAAGTGTTCAATATACAGCATAGTATTATTCTCCCATTTCTTCTGATGTTACTTTTGGTCTTGTAATTTTGTTAATACTATCATACAAAAAAATCCACCATTATACTAGGTGGATTTCTTATAGATATGTGTCAATTTTAGAGATATTGCAGCTGTTACACGAAAATGACCAAAGGGCGCTGCTCGTGGCAAGATGCTCCGTCCCTACGAAACCAATTAATCAGAACATTGTTCACATTGAAAAATTTACTGGTGAAGCTAAGATTCTGTTTATTGGCCTGTCCATAGATTTTGTCAAAGAGTTACTGGGATCTCACAAGGCAGCTTATTTTCCTAAAGAAGAAACTGCTTCTGAAAACTCAGTATTTCAGTTTATGTCCTCAAATTTACAAAAAGAGAAAGGTAAAAACTATTTAGATTTTTTTCCGGCCTTCCAGAATCAAAGTCATCT
>JAXFTO010000123.1:0-2130 GCA_034176745.1 Bariatricus sp.
TCACCTTTCCTTCTCCTTTCGTTCCCATAACAGGTGTTATTCTTACGGAAGGGAGCAGACTCCTGACAATTCTGTGGGGCAGATCATTTTTGATCTCATCCTCCCACAGCGGGCTTTGATTATATAAGATCATGGGAATCCCAAGTCCTCTGCATGCAAGGCAAGTAAAAATAGAGTAAACGGAGCGTTCCCTGATAATCATCACATCAGGAGCAAAATCAGAAACAATTTTTCGGATCCTTCGCATGGATGGAAAACCATATTTTAGCCGCATATCGCAGGCTTTACTGTTTTTGCGCTGTAAAACATGAACATAGATCCAATTTGCCGCGCTAAACAATGTGGAGTATCCCGCCACAACCGGTGTTACATAGTCGTAATCCTCTATTTCTCCCCGATAATGACTGACAAAGCAGACTTCATGTCCACGTTCAACAAGTCCCTTCATAATGGGTGCCTGATTTGTATGATATCTGTGTGCAACATAAAGGAAACGCATATAAGTTCCTCATCTTTCTTTCTATAATCCGGTTAACAGTTCCATCCACTGTTCCACAATACTCTGCATGGAAAACCGCTCACGAACTTCGATTGCTGCCTTTCCGATTCGAGCGGCAAAGTCTTCTGAGCCTGCAATTTTCTCCATGGCAGTTGCAAGTGCATCAGATTGTGCTACGGGGACAAGGATACCATTTACGCCGTTCTGAATACACATTTTAGAACCACCGGAAGGGCAGTCCGTTGAAATAACCGGCATTCCCATTCCCATTGCTTCCAACAGAGAATTGGAAATTCCCTCATAATCTGAAGATAGTACATACATTCCCGCATCTTTTATCTCATCTAGAATATTACCATGAAATCCCTCAAAAACAACATTTTCTTTGATGTTAAGCTTCTTTGCAAGTTCCTTCAGATCCTGCTCAAGACTCCCCTGCCCATACAAATGGAGCACATAGTCCGGATAGTGATGCAGAAAATCCCGAAACGCGTAAAACAGGTTCGCATGATTCTTCTGTTCTTCCAGCCGTCCTGCCGCAACCACCGTATGCTTTCTCTTCCCGGTATAAGCTTCCGGAAGATTTTCCGTAATAGGATTGGCAATAATGATGCCTTTCTCCTGTATATCCTTAGGAAAATACATCATGGCATCTTTTGTCTGAAATACCACCTTGTCTGAATGACGATAAGCATATTCTCTAATCCTGTCATTTTCAAAGGATTTGGGATCATTGCGCTCTGAGGACACTAGTTTTCTCCTAAGACCCATTTTAGCCAGGCAGGTAAAAAAAGCCGTGGCAGGTTCGAAAGCCACCAGAATATCCTCCGGATTACTGCGAAACACTTTTCTCATGCGGGCAATCCTCAAAAGCCGTTTCCACAAGCTTCCGCCTGATCTTCCTCCGATCTGAATAACTTCGATCCTTTCATCCAGCTTATAGGCCATATCGGAGCCTGATGTCATTAATATTTTAACACCGATCTTTCTGTTCACAAATTCATTGGCAAGAACGGAAATAACCCTCTCTGCCCCTCCGCCTACCATACGGGGAATAATAAACATTATTTTCATTTCATTTTCTCCACTTGTCTTTATTATATATCAGGTACTGGATGTCCAGCATCTCATAGTGCGAAGATCTGCTGTAGGTATGTATACCCAGAAGCTTATGACCCATATTTGTAAAATCAGAAGGAAGCAGCTCTTTCATGATTCTACCGGGCATCTGCTCTCCTTTTTCGCGAAATTGTACAGAATAACCATAAATTCCCGGCGTACTTCTCTGGACGATTGCAAGCGACACTTCGTCCTCAATAACAGGTCCCGCCATTCTTGACATCAAAGTATACTCATCAGAAACCCTTCCCAGGTCTCTGAAATCAATCTGCTCTCCCGCTCTTCGAAGCTCATATGCATGATATCTGGTGTAAAAATCATCCTTTGGGTCATACTCCGAGGCAAGAAACTGCACGTTGCCATCATCCCGTCTCCAGACCACACTGTCAACCAGACGCCATCCTTTCATAAATGTGCCTGCGCTTTCCCAGACATAGGGAAATTCCAAACATCGATATAAATGAACATCCTGGTCCATTTCTGTTTCCGGAATCATAGACAATTCATTTCCC
>JAXFTO010000124.1:0-5222 GCA_034176745.1 Bariatricus sp.
TAAGTGAACTGAAAGCTCCAGAAAAAGTAGCTAAACTTCGCGGAAAATCTGTTGAAGAGATTTTAGGCTAAGGAGGAGATTACAGATGGCAAATTTGAAAATCACATTAGTGAAATCTACAATCGGTGCTGTTCCGAAACACAAAAAAACAGTAGAAGCTTTAGGGCTTAGAAAAGTAAACAAGACAGTTGTATTACCGGATAACGCTGCAGTCAGAGGAATGGTACAGCAGGTAAGACATCTGGTAAAAGTTGAAGAAGAAGCATAAATCTTATAGATAATGAGGTGTCACAATGGACTTATCAAGTTTAAGACCTGCTGACGGAGCAAAACATAACGATAATTTCAGAAGAGGCCGTGGACACGGTTCAGGAAATGGTAAGACGGCCGGAAAAGGACACAAAGGTCAGAAAGCTCGTTCTGGAGCAACCAGACCGGGATTCGAAGGTGGTCAGATGCCATTATACAGACGAATTCCGAAGAGAGGATTCACTTGCAGAAACTCTAAGACGATCGTTGGAATTAATGTCAGCGCTTTAGAAGTATTTGAAAATGATTCAGTTGTTTCAGTTGAAACTTTGATTGAAGCAGGAATCGTTAAGAATCCTAGAGATGGTGTTAAAATTCTTGGAAATGGAGAGTTAACCAAAAAGCTTACTGTTCAGGCAGATGCATTCAGTGCAGGTGCTGTAGAAAAGATTGAAGCTGTTGGTGGAAAAGCAGAGGTGATCTAATGCTACAAACATTCCGTAAGGCATTTCAAATTGAAGAGATACGGAGAAAAATTTTGTATACCCTTGCGATGTTGTTTGTAGTACGTCTTGGATCCCAGCTCCCTACACCGGGAGTTAATCCGAGCTACATTCAGGATTTCTTTGCAAGTCAGTCCGGTGAAACATTTAATTTCTTTAATGCTTTCACCGGCGGCTCTTTTGAACAGATGTCTATTTTCGCATTGAGTATTACGCCGTATATTACATCTTCCATTATTATGCAGCTTCTCACAATTGCAATTCCTAAGTTGGAAGAGATGCAGAAAGAGGGAGAAGACGGAAGAAAGAAAATAGCTACTATTACACGTTACGTAACGGTAGGTCTGGCGCTGATCGAATCTACTGCAATGGCGGTAGGATTTGGCCGTCAGGGACTTCTTGTTGATTACAATTTTGTAAACGCAGCAATCGTTGTTCTGACACTCACTGCAGGTTCCGCATTTCTTATGTGGATCGGTGAGAGAATTACAGAAAAAGGTGTTGGTAACGGTATCTCTATTGTTCTTTTGATCAATATTTTGTCTCGGGTTCCAAGCGATTTGACAACATTGTATGAAACGTTTGTAAAAGGTAAAGGTCTGGCGAAAGGTGGACTTGCTGCACTTATTATTCTTGCAATCATTCTTTGTCTTGTGGTATTCACAGTTGTACTGCAGGATGCAGAGAGAAGAATTCCGGTTCAGTATTCTCAGAAGGTTCAGGGAAGAAGAACCGTTGGTGGTCAGTCAACCAATATTCCGCTTAAAGTAAATACGGCAGGAGTTATTCCGGTTATTTTTGCTTCTTCAATTATGCAGTTCCCGATTGTAATTGCTTCTTTCCTTGGAAAAGGCAACGGAACTGGTATCGGAAGCGAAATTCTTCGTGGCCTTAATTCCGGTAATTGGTGCAATCCTTCCCATATTCAATATTCATGGGGACTGATTGTATATATTGCGTTAACTGTATTTTTTGCATATTTCTATACGAGTATCACATTTAACCCGCTTGAAATTGCAAACAATATGAAGAAGAGCGGTGGATTTATTCCTGGTATCAGACCGGGAAAGCCAACTGTAGATTACCTGACAAAGATTTTAAATTATATAATCTTTATTGGTGCATGTGGTCTTGTGATTGTACAGGTGATTCCATTCTTCTTTAACGGAGTATTTGGAGCACAGGTATCCTTCGGTGGAACATCATTGATCATTATCATCGGTGTCGTACTTGAAACTGTGAAACAGATTGAATCACAGATGCTTGTACGAAACTATACAGGATTTTTAAATAACAAAGGAAATAGTTATAAGAACAGTTTTCTTGGATTTTAGAACACAGTGGCTCGTTGTTTTTTATCTTTACATAATGGATAAATTACAACGAGCTATTTGAACATGATTAAAAAGGAGGTAGCAGTATGAAGATTATTATGTTAGGTGCTCCGGGAGCAGGAAAAGGAACTCAGGCAAAGAAAATTGCAGCGAAATATGGTATTCCACATATTTCAACCGGCGATATTTTCAGAGCTAACATCAAAAACGGAACAGAACTTGGCAAAAAGGCTAAGACTTATATGGATCAGGGACTCCTTGTTCCTGATGAACTTGTAGTTGATCTTGTAGTAGATCGCGTTAATCAGGATGACTGTACAAAAGGATATGTTCTTGATGGATTCCCGAGAACAATTCCACAGGCTGAGGCACTTGACAAAGCACTTGCTGCCCAGGGCCAGAAGATGGACTATGCCATTGATGTAGATGTACCGGATGAAAATATCGTGCGCCGTATGGGTGGAAGACGTGCCTGTGTTGGATGTGGAGCTACATATCATCTTGTATATGCACCGACAAAGCAGGAAGGAATCTGCGATGTCTGTGGTGGTGAACTGATTCTGCGAGATGATGATAAGCCGGAGACCGTTCAGAAGCGTCTCGGTGTATATCATGAACAGACACAGCCACTGATTGATTACTATACAAATGCCGGTATTTTAAAAACTGTAGATGGTACAGTGGACATGGAAGATGTTTTTGCAGCCATCGTTTCTATTTTAGGAGAGTAAGTTCATGTCGATTACGATTAAATCAGAAAGAGAAATTGAACTGATGACCCAGGCCGGAAGGATACTGGAAATCGTACACGAGGAGATGGAAAAAGCATTAAAGCCTGGAATGACAACAATGGAAATTAATGCAATCGGAGAGGAAGTGATTCGCAGCTACGGCTGCGAGCCTTCTTTCCTGAATTATAATGGATATCCGGCATCCATCTGCGTATCTGTAAATGAAGAGGTAGTTCATGGAATTCCGTCAAACAAGAGAGTCATAAAGGAAGGCGACATAGTCAGTCTTGATGCAGGAGTTATTTATAAAGGTTATCATTCCGATGCTGCAAGAACACATGTTGTAGGAGAAATCAGTGAAGAGGCAAAAAGGCTGATTGAAGTTACAAGGCAGAGCTTCTTTGAAGGTATAAAATACGCAAAAGAAGGCAATTATCTATTTGAGATTTCTGGTGCAATCGGAAAATACGCTTCCCAATTCGGTTATGGCGTAGTAAGAGAACTTTGCGGACATGGAATTGGAGCTCATTTGCATGAAGATCCTGAGATACCGAATTTTCCAATGAAAAGACGTGGTCCTAAGCTGAAAGCCGGTATGACTTTGGCAATAGAACCGATGATCAATATGGGAACAGAAAAGGTCAGATGGATGGATGATGATTGGACAGTTGTAACATGCGACGGTAAATTGTCAGCACATTATGAAAACACAGTGTTGATAACAAAGGGAGAGCCCATACTTCTTACACTTGGAAGCGGAAAGAATATGATGAATAAATGATGAGGCGCGGCTAGATGGAAAGATGGGAAGAAGGAATGCTGGCCAGATCACTGGCAGGGCATGATAAAGAAAAAGTTTATGTCATTATCAAAATAGACGAGACGTTTGTATATCTTGTGGATGGTCAGCAAAGAAAAATTGACAATCCGAAAAAAAAGAAGAAAAAGCATGTACAGCTCATTCGGAACAGATATGAATTAGATTCGGCAGATGATGCAAAGATTAAACGGATATTGAAAGAATACAGTAAAAAACTGACAGGAATGAAGGAGGAATCATAATATGTCAAAGGCAGATGTAATTGAAATTGAAGGAACCGTAGTAGAAAAACTTCCAAACGCTATGTTTCAGGTAGAACTTGAAAACGGACATCAGGTTCTTGCACATATCAGCGGAAAGCTGCGTATGAACTTTATTAAAATTTTACCGGGGGATAAAGTAACATTAGAGCTGTCCCCATATGATTTATCAAAAGGAAGAATTATCTGGAGAGATAAATAAAATAACTATTGACTTTATAGAAATTTTAATGCTATAATATTAGGCGAACTGCTGTCGGACATCATTTGACAGTAGTGGGAAAATGCAAACTGGCAAGGTATGAAAGGAGGATTTGACATGAAGGTTAGATCATCAGTAAAACCGATTTGCGAAAAATGCAAAGTTATCAAGAGAAAAGGAAGCGTCAGAATTATCTGCGAAAATCCGAAGCATAAACAGCGTCAGGGCTAATAACCAAAGCGTATGTTTATCATTAATTAAGGCGGCTGATAGTAGGATACGCCAGGAAGTGTGTAGAGCGTAAACTACTATTTCAAATATACAGGGAAGCACCCCACCTGCCGTAAAGCTAAAGTGGTGGTTTCAAGTATATTGCTTACAATACCGGCGGTCATTAGCCGATACATCGGTTGCCGGAAAGGGTGCGCATACCTACGCACCTGGGCTGGGATATCGAACAAGCAGAACATCGTTCGGTAGGGGCCTTTGATAACGGGGATCCCACAGCCTCAGTTTAAGACAGTATAAAAAAGAATCAAATGGAGGAAATCACAAATGGCTCGTATTGCAGGTGTAGACTTACCAAGAGACAAACGTGTAGAAATCGGATTAACTTATATCTACGGAATTGGTAGAACAAGTTCAAACCGTATTCTTGCAGAAGCTGGAGTAAATCCAGATACTCGCTGCAGAGACTTAACAGATGATGAAGTTAAGAAAATCAGTGCAGTAATCGACGAAACTCAGATGGTTGAAGGTGATCTTCGTAGAGAAATCGCCCTGAACATCAAGAGACTTCAAGAAATCGGATGCTACAGAGGAATCCGTCATAGAAAAGGACTTCCGGTTCGCGGACAGAAGACTAAGACTAATGCCAGAACAAGAAAAGGTCCGAAGAGAACAGTTGCAAACAAAAAGAAATAATTTGAGAAACAGATAACAGTATAATAGGAAAGTGTAGGTTAGTTTTATTATGGCTAAGAAAGTTACAAAAAAAGTGACAAAAAAACGTGTCAAGAAAAACGTTGAACGCGGACAGGCACATATCCAGTCATCTTTCAATAATACAATCGTTACTTTGACAGATGCTCAGGGAAATGCTTTATCAT
Source organism: Bariatricus sp. (assembly GCA_034176745.1). Taxonomy (GTDB): domain Bacteria; phylum Bacillota; class Clostridia; order Lachnospirales; family Lachnospiraceae; genus Allocoprococcus. The sequence goes on from JAXFTO010000124.1 coordinate 5,209, forward strand.
GGGCAAGTGCAGGT